>JADGOF010000265.1 GCA_017883105.1 Acidimicrobiales bacterium | reverse complement strand
GGTGCCCTCATTGGCGGCACGGAACTCGTTGACCGCAGCGGTCTCCTCCGCGGTGAACATCGGGCTCGACTCCGAAACGGCCTTGGCGAACGCCGAGCGGTAGGCGTCGGTCTCGGTGGTCAGCACCCTGCGGGCGATGACAGCGCCGTCGGCGTCGGCGCTGCGGGTGCGCAGCAACTTGTCGACGTGGTCGAGCTGGCGAGGTGCGAGGCGTCGTCCTTCGATTTCCAGGACCCGGAGTGCACGGTCACGTAGCTCGGTAAAACTGGCGCCTCGGACACTTCCGGTATCGCCCGCAGCCGACCGCTGATCGGCGTCGTTAATTTTTTGCAGCGTCCGCAACTGGCTTTCGAAGTCGATTTCTTCGACGCGGGTGAGCGACTCTTTGTTGCTGAGAGCCCTGAGGTTTCGTTCGAGTGTGGGACGGTCGAGGGGCTGACGGCCGCCTCGGATTTCGGTTGCCATTGTTGGCACCTTTCGATAATTGCGCACGATGCGCGAGAAATGGGAACGAGCGTCGGAGACGTTCGGTGATGCTCCGATTGGCGACAGCGGCGGCCGTGACTTTTCTTCGCCACAACATGAGGCCGGCCCTTTTCGTCAGGTCAGCCCTGCGCTTCGCACTTCGGCGGAGTGCCCGACGGGCGGCTCCTACTTCCTGCGAGTGGGGCGAACCCGGCTCGCTCAAATCACAACTCCCAGCTCGACCGCAATCCCGAACTTGGCCGGCGGGGCAACCGCCAGTTATCCATGCCCGTTCGTAACTGCGATGAAGCGAGGCCAAACGGTCCTACCTCGGGTGCTCGACGAGCGGCCCGACTACTGCGGTACTGCATCGAGTGGGCGGCTCGGGGCGAGACATAAAGGGCTAGAGCGGTACGCCGTCACAAAACCCGGTGCGGGGCAGTGACATGAGGTGCCCATCGGCGGTTCCGGCCGCGACCGCGGCTACCAGTCGCGACTGGCGGTGAACCTCTCCCGAATCGGAGCTGCCGACGGCGCTGGCCGAACGGAGAAGTCGGGCGGCCGGGGCTGGGCCTCGGTGAGCATCGCCAGGCCAGCGGTGCGCCAGTGGCGCTGCCGGCACGCAGGGCCGCAATATCGTCGCGGCCGGCGGACCTGGGCCGGTTCGGGTAGCGGGCCACCACATTCGAGACAGATAGGCAGGTCAGGGGTCATTTGTCGTCCGTTCCAGTTCATCGATCGGCGTCTATATATAAAAAGATACGGTGCAGGTCTGCCTGGGCCTTCGCCAGCCCGTCGCGACCCCCGCCCCCCTCGACCTGACAACGTCTAGGCTCTTTCACGTCAATCTGCTTTCAACAGGTTGGACGGGACCGGGGCATTTAGCGATGCGCCCGGTCCACCTAATCTGCCATCTGGCCTGGGGTTTCGTCCGGAACTCAAATGGTTTTGGCCAGCGGGGAAAAAGATACGGTGCAGGTCTGCAGTGGCCTTTGCCAGCCCGTCGCGACCCCCGCCCCCCGTGCCACCGTGGCTACCAGCCCGTCGATCACCAGTCCCGGCTCGGCACGTGGACTCCCCCCCGGCCGCCGGTTCCGCTTCGCTCTGCGTACCACCCATGTACGAGTGCAGTGATGTCGTGCGGCCTGTGTGCTGCACCAGCACGACGGAGGACCTCGTCCTCGCCGGGGTCGACCACCACCCGCTCGTGGTAGGGGTCATGATGCCAGGTGCCAGAGGTAGCAGGCGGGGCAGCGGTAGGTCCTTGGCGACGGGCGTCCGGTCTGCTCTGAGCGCACGATGCTGGCGGCATCGGCCCGGGCGGCACTGGGGTATGCGGCCTTCGGGTTCCTGCCGGCGTCAAGGTGCGGTCGCCGCATCTGACCCGTTCGGTAACTGACCTCGCGTGCCTGGTCCTGGTCGATCTTGATCCGTGACCGCTCGAGTTCTGGTTTGCGCCACACGCGCTGCCAGCGGTGTCCTGCCGCACACCGATAGTTGAATACGACGATGTGCGGATCTTCCATCACCGGCCGCTTATTGGGCGGCACCAGCGGCGCATCGGAGCAACGCGAACAGTGACTCACTGCAAAAGCTCGGGAGACTGGGTTCTGCGACAGGGTCATCGTTCGCCTTCCGCTTGCTCTCGTCCGTTCGGGATCGTGACCGGCCGGGGGTTGATCCGGTCCACCTCTGCGACGGCACGCTTGTCTGCGGCCCGGGCAGCGGCCCGGTTCCGTCTACGCCTTGCTGCTTGCTTCGACCGCGCTCGATCGGCGCTGGCTCCGTGTTTGCGGCCCATCAGTCGTCCACCACGTCGGCCATCGCCAGTTCGACCCGACGACATGGCAGCAACCGTCGCGACCGCACGAACAGCGCCATTGGCCGGCGACGAGTTCGAGGTCGTAGATGCCATCGAACGCTCGAACCGTGGCGCGCCGGATCTGCGAGGTCGGTCGTAGGTGCACGTCCGCGGTCACGATGTCGCACTCGGAATCCGCAGTTCAACGGCACGATTCGGACACCCTTGTTAGGGCTCGTTAGGGCTCCTCCGTAAAGTTCCCCACGAGAGCGAATTGGAGAAGTTATGGGACGAGCCCTAACGAGCCCTAACGAACGCCTCATATCCCCAGGTCCTCGGCTTGTGGGTCCGATGTCGCGATTCCAAGCCCGACGGCATATTTGGCGTTTTGGTGGCTCTCAACCTCGAAATCGTGATCCTCTAGCGCAGCGGTGAAATCTTGGACTCTCCCAGACCGTTCGCCGGTCCGTTCGCACCACTGGCGCCACGTGTTGAACAGGTCGCCGACCTTCGTGCGAGTCCTCGGAATTGGGACCGTGCATTCGGCCAAGAACGCTCCGAAGGTGTCCTGTGTCGCCTTGTAGTCCTCGGTGGCGACATCGACTGCGGCGGCACTCCCGAGCCCCTCGGTGTGCCATGCGCGGGCACCACGGACAAGCCAGGCCAGCACGGCCGGACCGTGGTCCTCCACGAGACGACGACGAAGGTCGGCGTCCTGTTGGTCGGCTGGGATGATGGCCTCAAATGGCACCAGTCGGATCCGTCGCCAGATCGCGTGGTCGGTGCCACGAACCTTCGGCTTGTGGTTGCTGACCAACAACACCTTGTGCGATGGCTGGAAGTTGAACCGGCAGCCGTAGAGTTCGCGGGCCGACAGGGTGTCGCCACCGGTCAGCATCTTCACCGTCTGCTCTGCCAACACCGCTTTGGCCTCCAGTTCGTTGGAGACGACGAGGCGGCGTCCTCGCAGTGCGGCTATCCGCTCAGGGTGTGGCTCGTGATCGTGCCGGATGATCAGACCATCGGGTGCGGTCATGGCGTGGTCACCTAGCAGGTCTTGGACAACTCCGATCAGGGTGCTCTTGCCGTTCGCTCCTTGGCCGTGGAGCACTGGGAGCACGTGCTCGTGGACAATGCCGGTGATGCAGTAGCCGAGCAATCGCTGCACGAACGCCACCAGGTCGGTATCCCCACCGAAAATGGTGGCGATGAACGTCTCCCACGCCTCCTGGTCCGCGTCGGCGTCGTAGTCCACATTCACGCCCCGGGTCAGATGGTCCTCCGGTCGGGCAGCCCGTAGTTCCCCGGTGCCGAGCTCGACGGTGCCGTTCTTGCAGGCCAGCAACATCGGGTGCGAGTCCAGCCGCTCGACGGCCACCACCACGTCAGGATCCGTCCCGGCGACAGACAACAGGGCGTCTCGGCGCCCGGCCTTGGCCGACGCGGTGTAGTGGGCCGTCCGTCGCTTGAACTCGTCGGCGTCCGAGGACTCGGCGACCCACTCGCGCAGATGGTCGATGGTGTCGGCCGCCATCTCGGCGACCCGCTCGAGGCGGTCCTCGTCCCACCAGGCGCCGTTCCAGACGTACCACCGGCCGAGTTCCGGTGAACGCCTGACGGTGGGGCCGTAGGTGGCCAGGAACCGCCGCGCGTTCAGGTAGTCGCCGGGGCACTGTTGCATTGAGCCGCGTGACCCGACACGAAGCATCAGACAGGCCGAGGATCTCGTATGGAAATGCATTGTGAATACATGGGCACCAAGGGATTGGCGTTCAGCCATGGCACCGATGGATGCGGGTTCAGCGTCGTTCGCTCTCAATGCAACAGTGCCGCCCCGCCGATTCATCGCTCGGTAGGGCGTGCTGATTGGTCGTGTCGTAAGGGTTACTTCTTGGCCGCTTCGTAGTAGGGATTGGTGCCGGCAGCGTGATC
>JADGOF010000264.1 GCA_017883105.1 Acidimicrobiales bacterium | reverse complement strand
GTTCGGGCTCGGTGACCGCTGGGCCTTCCAGGCCCTGCACGACGACGGGCGGTGCTTCGGCATGGACGCGGCCCGGTTGTCCGCCCTCTACCGTGACGCCGCACTCATCATCAACCTCCACGGGGGGACGCTCCCCCTGCCGGAGCACGTCGCCACCGGGCGGCTGGTCTACCTGGAGACCGATCCGGTGCAGCCGCAGATCGAGCTGTTTGACGGCGACGCCACCACGGCGGACTTCCTCGACCAGCACGCGGTCCACTTCACCTTCGCAGAGAACCTCGGTTCGCCGACCTGCACGCTGCCGTGGTCGGACCGCTACGACTTCCTCCCCACCCGCCAGCCGGTGGTGCTCGACTGGTGGGACGGCAGTCCGGCGCCCTCGGGGGACCGCTTCACCACCATCGCCAACTGGCACCAGCCGTGGCGGACCGTCCGCTTCGGCGACCGCGAGCTGGGCTGGTCGAAGGACGAGCAGTACCGCCCGCTCCTCGACCTCCCGTCGAGATCACCGGCCCTCCTCGAGTTGGCGCTGGCCAACTGCGGCGAGCCGGACCGGCTGCTGCTCGAGGGCCACGGATGGCACGTCCAACCCGCCGACGCACTGTCGGGCGACGTCGACGCCTACCGGGGGTACATCCAGGGCTCCCGGGGCGAATTCAGCGTGGCCAAGGAGCAGAACGTAGTGTTCCGTACCGGCTGGTTCTCCGACCGGAGCGCCACCTACCTGGCCGCCGGCCGGCCCGTCATCATGCAGGACACCGGCTTCGGCGAGGTCCTCCCCACCGGGAGCGGCCTGGTCGCGTTCTCCACGGTCGAGGAGGCCGCCGAGGCGCTCGACTCGGTCCGGGCCGACTACGACCGGCACGCCGCCGGCGCCCGGGACCTGGCCCGGTCGCACTTCTCCCACGACGTGGTGCTCGGGGACCTGCTGGCCGCGGTGGACCTGCGGACGACCGCCGTCCTGGCCTGCTCAGCACCCGACCGCCCGGAGGCGACCGGGGATGTCCCAGCCCTCGACGACGACCTGGTGCTCACCCCGGTGTCGAAGCGCCCGCTCCGACTCGACCCGGCCACCCGGCGCGCCCTGGCGGCACACCGGCACCCGTCGGACGCCGCCGCCGTTGCGTCGGAGGGCCCCGGCGAGGTGCGCGTCAGCATCGTGGTGCCCGCCCGGGACCGGATCGAGCTGACCCAGCTCTGCCTGGAGTCGATCCTCAGCGGATCCGGGCAGGACGACTACGAGATCGTGGTCGTCGACGATGCCTCCACGGACGGAACCGCGGCGTACCTCGACGGCCTGTCCCGCGTCGCGCCCCGTGTGACGGTCCATCGCAATCCCGAGCAGCTCGGCTTCGCCGGGTCGGTCAACCGCGGGATCGACGCGTCCCGGGGCCGCTCGGTCGTGATCGCCAACAACGACACCGTGGTCGGGCCCGGGTGGATGGAGGGACTCCTCGCCCACCTGGACGACCCGGCCGTCGGCATGGCGGTGGCGAGCACCACCGCTCATGCCCGCAACTGCCGGGTGGCCGGCGAGTACACGACCTACGGGGAGTTCACCCGACTGGCGGAGCGCCGACTGGCGGAGCATCCGGGGCCCCGGGAGATCACCATGGGGCCGCTGTTCTTCGCCGCGCTGCGCCGTGACGTGATCGACCGCATCGGCCCCCTCGACGAGCAGTTCGAGGTCGCCATGTTCGAGGACGACGACTACTGCGCCCGCCTCGTCACCGCCGGCTACCGGATCGTGTGCGCCACCGACGTCATGGTGCACCACTTCGGCGAGGGCACGCTCGGCGGCCTCCACGCCGGGGGGGAGTTCCACCGGCTCTTCACCGCCAACCGTGCCCGGTTCGAGCGCAAGTGGCTCCGCACCTGGGAATCCTCGGACGACCATCTCGACCCGGCCTACGAGGACGAGGTGGCGGCGATCCGGACGACCCTGGCGGCGCGGGTCCCGGCCGGCGACGTGGTCGCCGTTGTCTCCCGGGGCGATGCGTCCCTGGTGGACCTCGACGGGCCCCGGGGCCGGCACCTGCCCGCCGACGCCTCCGGCGGCTGGACCGGGCACCACCCGGCGGACAGCGTCGCCGCCCGGGCCTCGATCGACGACGCCCGGACCGCCGGCGCCCAGTGGCTCTTCCTCCCGTCGGCCTCGTCGTGGTGGCTCGGACACTACGACGACCTGCATGCGCACCTCGGCTCGGTGGGGAGCCTCGAGCACGACGACGATCTCGGCCGGCTGTACCGGCTCCTCCGACCCGCACCACCAGAAAGGACCACCATGGACCTGGCGTCCGTCCCCTCGGCATGCACAATCATCTCCCGCAACTACCTCGGTCAGGCGAAGGTGCTCGCCGACTCCTACCTCGCCCACCACCCGGCGGGGACCTTCTACCTCTTGGCCATCGACGGCCTCCCCGCCGGCACCGACATCGACCCCCGGATCCGGCTGGTCGCCCTCGCCGACCTGCCCCTCGACGACCTGGGCGACATGTGCTTCAAGTACGACGTCGTCGAGTTCGCCACAGCCGTCAAGCCGGCCCTGCTCCTGCTGCTCCTGGAGGGCTACGGCGAGGAGCGGGTGATGTACATCGACCCGGACATCCTGGTCACCCGGCCCATGATCGAGGTGGCCGAGGCGCTCCACCACGCCGACATCGTGCTGACCCCCCATCTGAACGCGCCCATCCCGCTGGACGACCACATGCCCCGTGAGCAGGACATCCTCATCTCCGGCGCCTACAACCTGGGCTTCATCGCCGTCCGGTCCGCCTCGGAGACCACGCGCCTCCTCGGGTGGTGGCGCGAGCGGCTCCAGGACCTGTGCCGGGTGGACCCCGAGAACGGGCTCATGGTCGACCAGCGCTGGATCGACCTGGTCCCCTCCCTGTTCCCCACCACGGCGATCCTGCGCGACGACACCTACAACGTCGCGTACTGGAACCTGCACACCCGGGCGATCGAACGCGACGGCGCGGGATACACCTGCAACGGTCGGCCGCTCGCCATGTTCCACTTCTCGGGGTACAACCCGACCCGCCCCGACGTGATCTCGAAGCACCAGACCCGCTCCGAAATCCGGCCCGGCACCGCCCTGCGGGACCTGTTCGACGCCTACGGCGCCGCCGTCCTCGACGCCGGCTACCTCGAGTCGAAGGCCTGGGGGTATGGCCTCGACACGTTCGACAACGGGATCCGGCTGCACGCCATCTTCCGGCGCCTCTACCTCGATCTCGGCGAGGAGCGCCGCCGGTTCGGCGACCCGCTGGCCTCGGAGGGACCCGACTCTTTCTTCACCTGGGCGACCACGACGGACCCGGGCCGACGCGGCCTCAGCCCGTTCCTCGAGATGGCCTACCGGCTCCGCTACGACATCCAGGCGGCGTTCCCCGATGTCGGCGGGACCGACCGGGCCGGGTTCCTGACCTGGGCCGAGGGCCAGGGCGCCGAGGAGTTCGCCTACGAGCCGATCGTGGCCCACCTGTGCACCGCCGGTGGCCCGGTACCCGACACGGCGATGGCAACCCAGCTCCCGGTGCCCGTCGACCCGACCGGTGACCCGTCGATCGTCGCCGGCGTCCCGCCCACGCCCGACAAGCTCGGCATCAACGTCTGCGGCTACCTGCGCAACGAGAGCGGCCTCGGTGCCGCGGCCCGCTCCTACATCCAGATCCTCGAGCACCTCGAGGTGCCCCTGAGCCTGCGGGATGTGTCCGAGCTCTCCGTAAACCGCTCCGAGGACACGTCGATCGACGCCTTCCACATGCAGCACGACCACCCGGTGAACCTGGTGTGCATCAACGCGGACCAGCACTTCGTCGTCCGGAACCAGGACCCGGGCTTCTTCGCCGACCGCTACAACATCGGCGTGTGGTTCTGGGAGCTCCCGTCGTTCCCGGAAGAGTGGCGCGACCGGTTCGAGCACTACGACGAGATCTGGGTCGGGAGCTCCTACATCGCAAACGCCCTCACCCCTATCTCCCCGATCCCGGTCGTCCGCATCATGCCCGTACTCGGTGCACCGCAGCCCGGGGACCGTGGCCGGGGTCGCCGCCGACTGGGGGTCGCCGACGAGTTCGTCTTCCTGTTCATGTTCGACTGCAACAGCTACATCGAGCGGAAGAACCCGGTGGCGGTGATCGACGCGTTCCGCAAGGCGTTCCCGGGCGGCGAGCGCGCCCGCCTGGTGATCAAGAG
>JADGOF010000016.1 GCA_017883105.1 Acidimicrobiales bacterium | reverse complement strand
CGACACGACATTTTCCACGAGCCTGCATCGACAGGCGTAGGGGGTAACCGAACACCATGGGCGATCTTGGATTCTGGGCATTGGCCCACGAGGACCCGGGGCATCTGGCCCTCGTCGCACCGGACGGGACCGAGTACAGCTCGAGTGAGCTCCTGGCCCGGACCAACCAGGTGGTACACGGCTTGCGGCAGCTCAATCTGCAACCCGGGGACGTGGTGGCCACCCTGCTCCCCAACGGCGTCGAGATGTTCGAGCTCTACCTGGCCGCCCTCCAGGCCGGGTGGTACCTGGTGCCGATCAACCACCACCTGATCGGTCCCGAAGTCGCCTACATCCTGAAGGACTCGGGGGCCAAGGTCTTCGTGGCCGACAAGCGCTTCGAGGACGTAGCCCTGGACGCGGCCGAAGAAGCCGAGCTGCCGTCGTCGGTCTGCTTCGCCGTGGGTGACATCGTCGGCTTTGGCTCATTCGCCACGATGCGGGACTCCCAGCCCACCACTGATCCGGCCGAACGCACCATCGGCGACGTCATGAACTACACCTCGGGCACCACCGGCAACCCGAAGGGCGTGTCCCGGCCGCTGAGTGGCCTCACTCCCGAGGAGGCGGCCCTCGGCCAGTCGGGCATCCTCTTCCTCTTCGGGATCCAGCCCCAGGCCGAGAACGTCCACATCGTGGGATCGCCTCTCTACCACACCGCGGTGTTGCGATTCTCGGGTGCCTCCATCCATCTGGGCCACACCGTGGTGCTCATGGACAAGTGGATCCCCGAGGAGATGCTCCAGCTCATCGAGAAGTACCAGGTAACCACCTCCCACATGGTGCCCACCCAGTTCCACCGGCTGCTGGCCCTGCCCGAAGGCGTGCGCTCCACCTACGACATGTCCTCGCTGCAGCACATGATCCACGCCGCCGCCCCGTGCCCGGTCGACGTCAAGTACAAGATGATCGACTGGTGGGGCAACGCCATCGACGAGTACTACGCCGCTTCCGAGGGGGGAGGCACCCTGGTGAACGCCCAGGACTGGCTGGAGAAGCCCGGCACCGTCGGGAAGGCCTGGCCAATCTCGGAGATCGCCATCTTCGACGACGAGGGAAACCGCATCGAGGAGCCCAACGTCGTCGGGACCGTCTACATGTCCATGCAGACCGGTGACTTCGAGTACCACAAGGACGAGAAGAAGACCAAGAGCAACCGCATCGGGAAGTTCTTCACCGTCGGCGACGTCGGCCTGATCGACGAGGACGGCTATCTCTTCCTCCGCGACCGCAAGATCGACATGATCATCTCCGGCGGGGCGAACATCTACCCGGCCGAGATCGAGAACGTCCTGCTCGGCTTCCCCAAGGTGGGCGACGTGGCCGTCTTCGGCATCCCCAACGACGACTGGGGCGAGGAGATCAAGGCGGTCATCGAGCCGGCCGACGGCGTCGAGCCCTCGCCGGAGCTGGCCGAGGAGATCCTCGAGTACTGCTCCACCCGACTGGCCAAGTTCAAGACGCCCAAGTCGATCGAGTTCACCGACTCCATGCCCCGCGACCCCAACGGAAAGCTCTACAAGCGCAAGCTCCGTGACCCCTACTGGGAAGGTCGCGAGAAGATCTGAGCCGGGGCCCCGGCTCGCGCCCGGGGGCGGGGTTCATCCTGGTCGCGTGACCGGACACCCCACTCGACCGGCTCCGCCTGGTCAGTCCGACTGGGCGTCCCGGGCGTCGATGGTTCCCTGCACATCGGATGCCGCTCCCACCCTGACGGCCTCGGCCCGGATGGCCCGGAGCACCGCAGGGTCGGCACTGTCGGCGTTGCCCTCGGCAATGGCCAGAAACTGCGCCGGCGCCACCTCGATGAACAGACCGTCGGCCTCGGCGGTCAACACGTCCCCGTGGTAGATGCCGGCCCATGTGCTGATCTTCCGCCCGTCGCGACCCACGCAGCGGGCCTCTATCCGGAGGTCGGTCCGCAGTGGCGTGGGCTTGCGATAGCGCACCTTCAGCGTTCCGGTCATGCCCGGGTTGCCGGCCACCATGTTGGCCGCCCCCAGCATCTCGTCGAACGTCTCGGCGATGACCCCGCCGTGGACACAGGTGGGCGGGCCCTCGTAGGCGTAGTCGAAGTAGGCCTTGGCCCGGATCTCCCGGTACCCGCCGTCGGCACCATCGACCACCCGGAGGAGCACCGGTGGAGCGATCGGGTTGACCATCCCCATGATCGGGCTGGTCGGGAAGAACTCCTGTGCGGCCCGGGAGATGTCCGGTTGCTGGCGGGGACGCTTCGGGCCGGCGTGCTCGGCGAGGCGTTGCGCCACCGCCTCGACCGCCTCGGCCGCCTCGGTGATGGCGTCGTCCTCCAGCTCGGACGCCACCGTCATGGTGATGAGGGGGCGCAGTGCCTCGGCCAGACGGCGCCGCGGATCACCGTCGGCCGGTCCGGCTCCGTACGGATCGCTCACCGACGTCGGAAGTTGGCGGGTCGCTTCTCGGCGAAGGCCTTCTGGCCCTCCTTGGCGTCCTCGGTGGCGAAGATGGGCCAACCGAACTCGAGCTCCATCTTGAGGGCCTCCTCCTCGGGGATGCCCTCGGTCGCCTTCACCGACGCCTTGATGGCCTCGACGGCGAGCGGGCCGTTGGCCCCGATGACCTCGGCGATCTCCAGGGCCGCCTCGAGGGCGGTCCCATCGGGCACCACCCGACCGATGAGCCCGATCTCCTTGGCCTCCTGGGCGGACACCTCCCGGGCGGTGAGCAACAGGTCCATGGCCACGGTGAAGGGGATCTGACGGCGCAGGCGGACCGTCGATCCTCCCAAGGGGAACAGGCCGCGTCGAGCCTCGAACACCCCGAACTTGGCTCCCTCGCCGGCCACCCGGATATCGGTGGCCTGCAGGATCTCCGTGCCCCCGGCTACCGCCCAGCCTTCAACGGCGGCAATGAGGGGCTTCTTCAGCGAATAGTGGCGCAGCAGGGCCTTCCAGTGCAGATCGGGGTCCTCGGACATCCGCTGCTGGACGCTTTCGGTGCCCGGACCGGACATGGACTTGAGGTCCATGCCGGCACAGAACGTACCGCCGGCGCCGGTCAGGATGGCACACCGGATGTCATCGTTGGAGTCAATCTCCATCCATGCGTCGACCATTCCCACCAACATGGGCCCCGACAGCGCGTTCTTCGCTTCGGGTCGGTTCATGGTCACCACCGCAGTCGCGCCCACTCGCTCGTAGGTCAGATGCTCGGTACCGGTCACAGTGCTCCTTCCTCGAGGGCGGACGGAAACCGCCCCATGCCCCTCTGCGACGTGGCGCCGCGGATCGATTGCTACACACGCCGGCATGGTGCCGCCGCCCCAATAAAGTAGAACGCATTCTAGTTTGTCACGGCGACACGGACACTCCTGCAGGCATCCCGATTCAGGAGGCGGGGGCACCCGCAGCCATGCCCACCATCGGCCGGTTGAGGGCCAGGCCTCCCGTGGATCCTTCGAACCGGGCGTCACCGAAGGAGAAGACACCCCCGTCGGAGGCGACCAGCCAGTAGCCGTCCCCGGTGGCGGTGGCCGCCATGCCGACGACAGGCTTGTTGAGGGTGAGCGATCCGGTGGAGCCCTCGAACGTGGCCCGCCCGAACGAGAACAGTCCGCCGTCGGAGGCGACCAGCCAGTACCCCGCGCCGAGCGGCGTGGCCGCCATACCGACGATGGGCTCGTTGAGGGTGAGCGATCCGGTGGAGCCCTCGAAGCCGGCGTCCCCGAAGTTGAACACTCCGCCATCGGAGGCAACCAGCCAGTAGCCCTGGCTGGAGGTGGTCGCAGCCATGCCCACCACCGGGCGATTGAGCGCCACCGCCCCCATCGAGCCCACGAAGGTGGCGTCCCCGAAGTTGAACACTCCGCCATCGGAGGCAACCAGCCAGTAGCCCCTCCCATCGGGGGTAGGTGCGATGCCGACGATCGGTCTGTTGAGATGGAGGGATCCGGTCGAGCCGTAGAAGCCGGCGTCCCCGAAGGCGAAGATGCCCCCGTCGGAGGCGACCAGCCAGTAGCCCCTGTGGTCCGGGGTGGATGCCATGGCGACCACTGGCTGGTTGAGCGTGAACGATCCGGTGGAGCCGTAGAAGGTGGCGCCACCGAAGGCGAAGATGCCCCCGTCGGAGGCGACCAGCCAGTAGGCGGGACGAGGCGGCGGCGGCGTGGGCGGAACGGGCAGACCGGCCGGGCCCATAAAGGCGTGGATCTGATCCGAAGACGGCGCCAGGACCAGGCCGTCGGAGGCGGCCGGCGAGGGGAACGACGAGGGTGTTGACCCGATGGTGAACTGCTGTGCCGTGCTGCCGGTGGATGCATTCAGCGCCGTGAGCCTGCCGCCTCCCATCGACCAGACCAGACCGCCGGCCACGATCGGGGAGCCGTGGACCCCGCTCGATGTGGTCCAGTGGGCAACCGGTGGGACTGAGGTCGGCGTCACCGAGGTGAGACCGTTGCCACACGGGACGAAGAGGGTGCCGTTGAGATCAGCGGCGCCACCATCGGCATCGGCGGAACAGAAGGGCCCCGATGCCAGCTGCCCACCGACCCCGCCCAGATGCGACTGGTTGAGGATGTACCCGGTCTGCGACTTGCCTACCTGGAAGACCCGACCACTGGAGAGGAGCGCCGGTGCCGTCGAGCCGAGGTCCGCATCCGTAGTGTTGTCGGCGTACCAGTGCAGCGGGGCGAACGAGTCGAGGAGATGCATGGTCGGACTCAGCTTCAGCACACTGTCGCTCTGGTCGTAGGCGTCGGTCGACCCATGGTGTTGGCTGTTCCCCGTGGCCACCCATACGTTGCCCTGGGCATCGATGGACGGTGCTGCGCCCCCCATCCACACCGCACCCTGACCGTCGCCGGCCTGGTTGGCCACGACGTAGGTGCTCGGCGGCGACCCGTTCTCCGGTGCGGAGACGACCAGCCCGTGGTAAGGACCGCAGTCCCCGGAGTTCCCCCCGAATCCGGCGATCACCCGGCCGTCGGTCAGGGCCAGTGACGCTCGCTGCAACTGGAATGCCGGACTGGTGCCGGCAGGGTCGATCCCCTCATCGAGCAGCTTGGCGCCGGTGAAGAGATCCAACCCGACCAATCGGTGGACGGCGTTCCCCGGAGCAGCCTCCGTCGCCACCACGAAGATCTCCGACCGTGCCGAATCGATGACCGGGGTCGAGGTGATGCCGACCGTGGGATGGATGTTCCCGCAGAGCCCCGGCACCGTGTTGGGATCGAAGGGCGTGCCCACGTGGGTGTGCCACAGCACCTGTCCCGTGTTGGCGGCCAACGCGTAGACCGTGTCGTTCTCCGTGGCGGCGAACACCCGGCCGGTGGACACCAGGGGTTGCCCGTAGAGCTGGCCGTCCACGGCCGGCGACGTCCATGCAGCAGTGGCCGGGGAGAATGAGCTCCCCGACGCGTCGACACCTGAGCGCAGGCCGTCGTGGCCGAAAGTGGTCCACTCCGATGCCGTCACTGCCAAGGGGAGCGCGGCGATCGACGTCGTCTTCGGGTTGGCTGTCGCGGCAGACGCCGGACCTCCGACCATCGACGCCACGGCAGCCAGCGCCGCCGCGATCACGATCAGTCCCACACGGACCATCGAGCATGAGCGCATGCTCCACTCTTACATGGAGCTGGTGGCTCCTCCGCCGGGAAACCCTTCGGGGACGACCGGTCGGGCGGTCCCCGACGGCAGCCTCAGATCCGCTCGATGATCGTCCCGGTGGCCAGGGCCCCGCCGCAGCACATGGTGATGAGCGCCAGGCTCTTGTCCGAGCGCTCCAGCTCATGCAGGGCGGTGGTGATCAGACGGGCACCGGTGGAGCCCACCGGGTGGCCCAGGGCGATTGCACCACCATTGACGTTGACCTTGTCCCAGTCCACTTCGTGGACCTTGCCCCACGACATGACGACCGATGCGAACGCTTCATTGACCTCGAAGATATCGATGTCGGCCATGGTCATGCCCGCCTTCTTCAGGACGTTGGCCGTGGCGGCGATAGGTCCGTCCAGGTGGTAATAGGGATCGGAGCCGACCAGCGTCTGGGCCACGATGCGGGCCCGGGGCCGCAGGCCGGCTTCGCCGGCCCTGCCCTCCGACATCCACAGCACGGCGGCGGCACCGTCGGAGATCTGGGAGCTGTTGCCGGCATGGTGCATTCCGTCGGGCAGCACGGGCTTGATGGCGGCGAGGCCCTCACGGGTGGTCTCGCGGGGCCCCTGGTCCTTGGAGACCAGCATCTTCTCACCGGTGGGACCCTCGGGACCCATGACCGGAGCCTCCAGGGGCACGATCTCGCGCTCGAAACGGCCTTCGGCCACCGCGATCGCAACCTTGCGCTGGGACTCGAATCCGAGCCAGTCGACATCATCGCGGGTGATCCCGTACTTCTCGGCGATGCGCTCGGCCGCGTTGAACTGGTCGGGCATGTCCCACGGGAACTCATCGGGCCGCGACTTGCCCGGGCCGTTGAAGGCGTTGGCCCCGAGGCCGACCCGGCTCATCGCCTCTACACCGCAGGCGATACCGATCTCGATGGCGTCTGCCCCGATCAGGTTGGCGATGAAGTTGTTGGCTTGCTGGGCCGATCCGCACTGGCAGTCAACTGTGGTGGCCGCCACCTCGTAGGGCAGCCCCTGGCTCAACCACGCGGTGCGGGTCACGTTGGAGGCCTGTTCCCCGGCCTGGGTCACACACCCGCCTACGACCTGTTCCACGTCACCAGGGTCGACGCCGGCACGCTTCACCAGTTCGACCTGGGCGTTGCCGAGGAGCTCGGCGGCGTGGAAACCGGACATCCACCCGTTGCGCTTACCGATCGGAGTGCGGACTGCTTCGACGATCACCGGCTGGGCCATGATGGATCCCCCTCTTGAGATTGGGCTGGGAACAGGTAGTAATGGAACGTGGGATCAGGTCGAGATGCCGACCGGAGCCCTCGGCCAAGTATAGAACTGGTTCTAGTGGACGCCTCCCCGGGCCGGTTTGACCACGGGCGGTGACCGGCGCAGCCCTCGGACCGGCCCCCGATCCCGTGCCAGGGAACCGGAGACCCAAGGTGTCCGGAGAGCCGGCACATGCAGGTCCCGCCTGGTGGCCGTACGATCGGCAGGGTGAGCGAGCCCACGGAGAGGGCGGGGGCCACCCGAGGGGGACACCGGTGAGCGGCGGGTTGTTCGCCCTCGGCCTGGTCGTCGTGGTGCTGACATCGGCCAGCGTGCTCTTCACCATCGTGCTCCCCCGCGAGCCGCGGGGGTTCCAACGGCTCTCTGCGTTCGTCAACCGGGTCGTCCAGGTGGTCTTCATCGCTCTTTCGAGACTGGCCAGGACCTACGAGGGGAAGGACTCCCTCCTCGCCCCCACCGCACCGGTCGCCCTGCTCGCGCAGCTGATGTTCTGGGCGGCCTGCTTCGTCGTCGGCTACGGGCTCATGCTCGAACACACCACACGCCACCTGGGTGACGCCTTCATCCAGGCCACCGGAGCGGTGTTCACCGTCGGGGCCATCGACCTCAGTGGTCCTGCAAACCCGGCGGTGGACATCGCCGCTGGGGCCACTTGGGTGGTCATCGTGGCCCTGCAGATCGCCTACCTTCCCGCGCTGTACGCGGCATTCAACCGCCGCGAATCACCGGTGGCCATGTTGGAGAGCCGGGCCGGGCTCCCCGCCTGGGGCCCCGAGGTGCTGGCCCGCCATCAGCTGGTCGGCATCACCGATACCCTGCCCGACTTCTACGCATCGTGGGAGTCGTGGTCGGCGGATCTCGCCGAGAGCCACACCACCTATCCGGTCATGCTCCTCTTCCGCTCGCCGGAGCCGTGGTTCTCGTGGCTGATCGGCCTGCTCGCCGTGCTGGACGGAGCGGCCATGCACCTGGCCCTGGCCCCCAGCACGGCGTCGTCCCAGGCCAGGTTGTGCCTCCGCATGGGATTCACCGCCCTCAACCGGATCGCCAAAGTGCAGGGCCTCGAGGTGGACCCCGACCCCAGTCCGGAGGGTCCCATCGCGCTCACGTTCGACGAGTTCAACCAGGCGGTGGAGATGCTGGCGGACATCGGATTCCCCATGGAGCGCAGCGCCGAAGACGCCTGGCCCGAGTTCCGCGGATGGCGGGTCAACTACGAGCGTTCGGCCTACTGGCTCGCCGATCGGCTGACGGCTCCACCGGCACCGTGGTCGGGCAACCGCCGCCACCTGCGGTCCGGAGCCGTGGCACCCCGGCGGCCACCTCAGCGTTCCCCGGGGATCCTCGACGGTCGACGGCCCGAGGTGGTCGTCGTGCCCCCGGCCCACCGAGGTGGTGGGTCCGGGACGAAGTAGAGGACTTCCCAACACGCGGTGAGGGCCGGCCGCACGTAGCACCCGTCCAGAGCCTGACCGCCTTGCCCTACCCGGTGGTCAGATTACGGAGGCGACCGATCCCTTCAATCTCGCTCTCGATCACCTCTCCCGGCTGGAGGAACCGCTTCGGGTTGCGTCCCATGCCCACGCCTGACGGCGTGCCGGTGAAGATCACGTCTCCCGGTAGCAAGGTCAACACCGACGACAGGTGGACGATCAACGCCGGGACATCGAAGACCATCATGCTGGTCCGGGCGGACTGCACCGTCTCACCGTCGATCGAACATCCGATGGCCAGGTCGTCCGGATCGGCCAACTCGTCAATGGTCACGAGTGCCGGGCCGATCGGACCGAAGCACGGGAAGGACTTGGCCAGACTGAACTGGGGAGCTGTTCCGATCATCTGCAGTTCCCGTTCCGAGATGTCCTGCCCGACGGCGACACCGGCAACGTGCAGCCATGCGCCGTCCCTGTCCACCAGCCTGGCTCGGCGACCGATCACCACCACCAGTTCGACTTCCCAGTCGACACTCCCCTGCGGAAGAGGAACCGATGTGCTGGGACCGGCGAGACAGGTCGGGAACTTGGTGAACGTGGGTGGGAAGGAGGGAATGGCGAGGTTCGCTTCGGCCGCGTGCTCGGCGTAGTTGAGCCCGATGGCGAAGACCTGCGCCGGGCAGGGTGCTACGGGACCGAGGTCGTCCGGACGGATCACCACGTCGGCTTCGGAAAGAGAGACGTCCTGGGCCCAGCCGCTGAACGCATCCCACTCGGCGAAGATCGCCTGAGGATCGGACCCGAATCGACCCGCACTGGCCCGTTCCACATCGACGCCGTGGACCACGGCACCGTCGACGATGGTCGCGATGGCGGCCGGCACGATGGTCAGGCGCCCATTGACATTGGCAGTCCGCACGGAACCCTCCTTGGTTCGAGATCACCAGGATTCTGCCCCAGTTCCGGGGAGGACCATCGTCGGAGAGCACGGCCGACAGGCCCTGGTCGAAGGTTGCAGGCCACCGATGGGGCACGGGTAGGTAGAGTCCCATGCAGAAGGCAGTTGCAACCCACCAAGCGGAACGGACGCCTGCGCAACGGGCAGCCGTGCTCGAAGGGACGGACATGGAAACCGAAGCAGCCATTCTCTGGGGACTTGGAGACGACTGGAAGGTCGAGACGATCACGCTCGATCCGCCGAAGACAGGCGAGGTGCTGGTCAGAATCGCCGCATCGGGCATGTGCCACAGCGACGAGCACCTTCGCTCCGGCGATCTGGGCGGCCTGTATCCGATCATCGGCGGACATGAGGGCGCCGGCGTGGTCGAGGAGGTCGGCCCGGGCGTCGAGGACCTCAAGTCGGGTGACCATGTCGTCTTCGGGTTCGTACCGGCGTGTGGCAAGTGCCCCTCGTGCGCCCGGGGTCAATCGAGCCTGTGCGACGTCGGTGCGCAGCTCATGCTCGGTGCCCAGGCCGACGGCACCCACCGACACCACGCGTCCAACGGCGAGGACCTGCGGACAATGGTGTGCCTCGGCACCTTCGCCAAGCGCACGGTGGTCAACCAGGCGTCTTGCGTCAAGATCCTCGACCACTATCCGTTGGACAAGGCGTGCCTGATCGGTTGCGGGGTCACCACCGGTTGGGGCTCGGCGGTCTACGCCGCCGAGGTCAAACCGGGTGACGACGTCGTCGTCATCGGCATCGGGGGGCTCGGTGCCTCGGCCATCCAGGGAGCACGGCTGGCCGGAGCCGAGCGGATCTTCGCCATCGACCCGGTGCCGTTCAAGCTGAAGATGGCCACCAAGTTCGGAGCGACCCACACCGCCACGAGCATCGAGGAGGCGCTGCCTCTCGTCAACGAGGTGACCTGGGGAAAGAACGCCGAGAAGGTCATCTGCACCATGGGCGTTGGCGACGGCCAGCTGATGGAGACGATCATGCAGTTGGCGGCCAAGCGGGGACGGGTGGTGGTCACCAACATCCATCCGATGGCCGAAACCGACGTCAAGCTCTCGCTGACCTGGGTGACCCTTTTGGAGAAGCAAATCGTCGGGACCATCTTCGGGTCCGCCAACATGCGCTACGACATTCCCCACCTGTTACGCCTCTACGACCAGGGCCAGCTGGATCTGGACTCGATGGTGACGCGGAACTACGAGCTGCAGAACATCAACCAGGGCTACGCCGACATGCTCGAGGGCCGGAACATCCGCGGGGTGCTGCTCTACGAGTAGCAGGGGGCATCACCCGGTCTCCGGGCCGACAGGTTGCCGGCACCACCACTACCGCACCACGAAGTCGTCCATCTCCGGCTGCTTCGTCCAGTTCCAGTAGTCCACGAGGCGCCAGGGGCTCAGGATGTGGATCTCCCCGTAGGCGTTCTTGAAGAACGAGTGCTTCACCGATGGCTGTGACCACACCAACTTCTTCAGCTCGTTCTGCGACCGCTCGTGCCACTCGTCGTACTTCTCCTGGCGGGGCTCCATCGACCGGTGGCCACCGGCGATGAGCTCTTCGATGCACCCGGTGATGTAGCGCATCTGACATTCAGAGTGGAAGATGAGGCTGCCTCCATGGGCCAGGTTGGTGCCCGGACCGTACATACAGAACAGGTTGGGGAATCCGGGCACGGTGATACCCAGGTAGGCGGCAGGCCGTTCGCCCCATAGCGATCGAAGGTCGACTCCGTCGCGACCGGTGATCTCCATCGGCCACAGGACTCGGTTGGCGTGGAAGCCGGTGGCGTAGACGATGACGTCTGCCGGATACCGCCTGCCGTCGACGGTCACGACGGCGTCGGGCTCGATGTGGTCGATGCCGGTGCGGACAAGCTCGACGTTGTCACGGGTCAGCGTGCGCAACCAGCTCCCGTTGTCCTGGAGCGTGCGCTTGCCGGTGGCCGGGTAGTCGGGGATGACCTTGGCCGCGAGGTCGGGGGCGTCGCCGATCTGGCTGGTGATCCACTCGGTGCACATCTGGCGAGTGAATTCGTTCATCTCGCTGACCGCCCGTTGCTGGTCGGGATAGTCGGGATCGACCCGGGCCGCCTCGAGTCCCTTGTCGCAGCCGGGCCAAAAGATCAGGAAGCGGTACCAGCGGCCGTAGAACGGAAGATGGTGCAGTGCCCACCGCACACCCGGTCCCACTGCCTCGTGGTAGTTCGGATTCGGGAACATCCACTGCGCGGTCCGCTGGAAGACTGTCAGCTGCTCGACTTCGGCGGCAATGGCCGGTGCGATCTGGAATCCGCTGGCCCCGGCACCGATCATGGCGACCCTCTTGCCGGCGAGCTCCACGGTGTGGTCCCAGCGCGCCGAGTGGAACGCCGGTCCGGTGAACGTGTCCTGACCCGGGATCTCCGGAATGCTCGGGCGGTTCAGTTGACCGACGGCAGAGATCACCGCCCGGGCGACCAGTGTCGTTTCGGTGCCGTCCTGTTCGCGGGTCCGCACGGACCAGGTACCGCTGTGGTCGTCCCAGGCGGCGCCGAGCACCTCGGTCTCCCATCGGACGTGCAGACCGATGCCATGCCTGGTCATCACCGCCTCGAAGTACGCCTGCAGCTCCGGTTGCTGAGCGAAGTACTCGGTCCATGTGTCGCTGGGTTCGAAGCTGTAGCAGTAGAAGTGGTTGCCGACGTCGACCCGGGCGCCGGGGTAGGAGTTCTCCCACCAGGTGCCCCCGATGCCGGCGTTCTTCTCGACGATGGTGAAGGGGATGCCGGCCTCCTTCAGTCGGATGCCGGCCAGCAGTCCCGACTGCCCGCATCCGATGACCACCACCGGGAATGCCTCGCGGTCCGACGTGTTCGCCGAGACGTCGACCCGCCGGACGTCGGTTCCATCGAGCTCCATCTCCTCCATCAGCATCGGCACGTACTCGTCCGGTACCTCCTCGCACACCAGCCAATTCATCATCTCGTGCAACATGTCAGCCGAGACGGGCTCGGGCTCGGGGCAGCCCTGGTCGCGGTAGGAGCGGATGGTGTCCAGGGCAATAGCCCTGACCTCGGCCTTGTCCTCCTCGGACATGTACCCCTGGACCTCGTTGAGGAAGAGACCTGCCGGCTTTAGTCGACCGCGGATGAGCCCAGGATCTCCGGTCATGTGGACAAGCGAGAGCATCAGCGTCGGGATGCTCACATCCTCCAGGGCAACGGCGATGTCTTCGTCGGACGTATCGAACGGCACACCTGCGTGTGGATTGCGCATGGCGTTCTCTCCCCTCGCCCCGGCCGCCGTCCGGCGGCACGACGTGTCAGAGTACACAACATCAAGCGTTTGGTCGCCGAGTTGCCAGAGGGGGATCCGTGCTCCAGGTTGTGATCGATGGTCCGGGCCAGGTCAAGGTGGTCGAGGTCACCGATCCCGTCCTGCCCGGAGCTGACGGCGCGCTGGTGGCGGTCGAGTCCACGGCGATCTGCGGTTCGGACCTCCACTTCTACGACGGGGACATCCCGGTGGGTGACGGCTTCCCTGTCGGCCACGAATTCATCGGCACCGTGGTGGAGGTCGGCCCCGACGTGCGCCGATTCCGGCCGGGGGACCGGGTGCTCACCGCGTCGGTCGCCGGGTGCGGTCACTGTGACGGATGCGCGACAGGTGACCCGGTCACCTGTGTCGAAGGCCCCAAGGTCTTCGGCTCCGGAATGCTGGGTGGGGGCCAGGCCACGATGGTCGCCGTGCCTTCGGCCGACTTCCAGCTTCTGGCCATCCCGGAGGGGATCGATGCCGAGGCGGCACTGCTGCTGACCGACAACCTCAACACCGGGTGGATCGGGGCCAAGCGAGCCGACTTCGCACCCGGTGGCACGGTCGTCGTGCTTGGCCTCGGCGCCGTCGGGCTCTGTGCGGTCCGATCGGCTCTCGTGCTCGGGGCCGGCCGGGTGCTCGCCGTCGACCCCGTCGTCGGTCGCCGAGAGCTGGCCGCCGAATCCGGGGCGATCCCCGTCGAGGGAGCGACGGTCGAGGCCGTGCTTGAGTCCACGCACGGACGCGGCGCCGACGCCGTCATCGATGCCGTCGCGCTCGATGCCACCCTCAACGACGCCTTTAGCTGCGTCCGGGCCGGCGGCACCGTGTCGGTCATCGGCGTACACAACCTCGACCCGTATCCGCTGCCCGTCCTGATGAGCCTGTTCCGCAGTATCACCCTGCGGATGACCACCGCTCCGGTACACCAGACCTGGAAGGACCTGGTTCCCCTGGTGGCCAACGGTCGTCTGCGGACGGACGGCATCTTCACCCACCGCTACCCGCTGGCCGATGCCGCGAAGGCCTACGCCGCCGTCGCGGCGCGGAGTGCCGACTGCATCAAGGTGATGATGCAGCCCTGACTGAGGCGTCGGTCGCCGAGGGACACCTCGGATCGGAGCGGGAGAGAGGATCCACAGATCCGCTTCCTCACGGGTGCGGTGACTTTCGGCCCTGGCAGTCATGACTGGGGAGGAAGGACGATCAACCCATGAGAGATGACCGAAATCCAGAGCGGCGGCAGTGGCGGGACATGACACCTTCACGAAAGGCGGTGACGGTTCTGGCGGTGATCATCCAGTTGGCTCTGGCCGGAGTGGCATGGGCGGACCTGGCGCGTCGTCCGGCGACAGAAGTCAACGGGCCGAAATGGCGCTGGGCAGTGGTGATCGCCATCAACTTCATCGGCCCGATCACCTACTTTCGTTGGGGACGCATCCGCTCCCTCAGCCGATAGATGAGTTGCCACCCGCCCGCCATGGGATACGTGGCTTCCGAGGACACCGGAACTATGACAAGAAGCTCCTTGATACGTCGTCGAGTGGAGCGGTGACGAGACAAGACCTCCTCCTCGATCCGGCCGCGCCGTCTGGGCACGGGGTTGGGACTGCCCGCTGATCGGCGACCTCACGGAAAGGAAGGAAGTGCATGCGCACGGGAAAGATCGTCCTCATCGTCGTCGGCGCAGTTGCCCTGTTGGTGGGGTTCGGCATCGCCGCAGGCGGAGCCACGCTCCTGTGGGCGAGCGCCACCCAACGTGACGCTGCGGGGTACTTTTCCACCTCGCCGGAGACTTTCCGCTCCTCGGGTCATGCGCTCACCTCTTCGGTCGACTTCGGCACCCAGCCAGGGTCGAACGACTGGATCACCCACTACCATCTCGGCACGATTCGGATCCAAGCATCGGTCGTGGGTGGAGCGGGGACGTTCGTCGGCATCGCCCCTACCGCCCAGGTCCACCACTATCTCGCCAACGTCAGCCACGATGAAGTCACGAGCGTGAGGCTGTTTCCTTTCCGCCCGGTGTACCGCCATACCTTCGGATCTCTCACGCCCGCATCGCCGGCCGGAGTTGGAATCTAGACCGTATCGGCCGGGGGCGCTGGCGCGCAGACCGTCACGTGGCCGACGGAGCCGGGCAAGTGGACCTTGGTGGTGATGCGGTCCGACCGACTGTCAGGCATCGTGGCCAAGGTGTCCGTCGGTGCCAAGGTTGGGTGGCTGGTCCCCGTGGGTATCGGCCTGGCCATCGCCGGCGGCCTGCTCATGATCGGAGGCGGCATCATGCTCGCCTTCGGGATCACCGGGCTCGCAAACTCTCGGAGACCAGTGAGGGATGGTCCGCCCAAACCGCCGCCAGCCTACGAGTGAGCTCCCATGGGCGACCTGCTCCGCCGCTGTAGCGCGTGCCGGGCTGTTCCAACACCATCGTCCGATTCGTTCCAAGGCGGACTACCCGACAGGACGCCTACGGCGTGACCTCGCCTGACCTGGGTACGGAGTCCCCATCTGCCAGGTCCTGGCACTCGGAGTGGACCTCGGTGGCGCTCGGACGACCAGCACGACAATTCCACGTGGGCTCCACCTCTGCGGCATCGCCGGGAAGCTTCTCCCCGGGTTGGCTCTCTTGCCCTAAGAGGCTGTCGCGTTTGTCTTCCCAGCGCGACCGGTGATTCGCCTAGGACCGCTCCATTGGCTATCTGTGGAGAGAACTTGTGGTGACCAGGACGTTCG
>JADGOF010000263.1 GCA_017883105.1 Acidimicrobiales bacterium | reverse complement strand
GTGGCATCCTGCACCGGTCAGCGGTGCACCGGTGATCGAGGGGTCGCTGTGCTGGGTCGACTGCGAGGTGGAGCTGGTCCACGACGCCGGAGACCACGAGCTCATCATGGGACGGGTTCTGGACCTGGGGACGGACGATGGCACACCGCTTGTGTTCTTCCGCCGCCAGTACGCTACTCTTGCCCAGCTCACACCCGACGAGGAGGACTGATTCGTGCCGGATATCAGAGAGTCCGAGGTCATCGCGGATGTCATGGTCGTTGAGCCCGACGCTCACGGAGATGAGCGTGGCCGCTTCGTGGAAACCTACCGCCGAAGCTGGTTCCCCTTGGGGCGGGAGATGACCCAGGGCAACCGGTCCGAGAAGCAAGCCGGTGCGATCGTGGGTCTGCACTACCACCTCCATCAGGCCGACTACTGGTACGTGCTCAGGGGCACCGCCCGTGTGGTGCTCCACGACCTCCGCCAAGGATCGCCGACCGATGGTGCCACCCTCACCCTCGATCTCGAGGGGGATCACGACCGGGGTCTATTCATTCCCCCCGGCGTGGCTCACGGATTCGCCTCGCTCACCGACCTCACGCTCTGGTACCTGGTGGACAACTACTACAACCCGAATGACGAACTCGGTGTGGCCTGGGATGACCCGGCCATCGGCGCCGACTGGGGACTCACCGATCCGGTCGTGTCCGAGCGTGACCGCTCCAATCCCCTGCGGTCGGAGATTCCCGCCGGCGTGCGGCCACGGGCCGGTCTCAGGACCTGAGCGACCCGACATTGGCCGAGGACGACTTCTGACAGACTGCGACCCATGGCACCCTCCCCAGCCGGCGCATCGTCGAGCCGATCCTCCGGCGTGAAGAAGATCGTGGCCAAGAATCCGGCCCCGGCCAAGAAGTCGGCTCGATCCGCCGCCGTCCGCACCGGTGACCGCCTGGGCGTACCCAACACCGGTGTCCTGATCACCGGGGGAGGCTCCGGCATTGGGCGCGAGACCGCCTTCGCTCTGGCCGAGGTGGGCCGTCCCGTGGCCATCTGGGATGTCAATGCCGAGGGTGCGGAAGAGACCGCCGCCATCTGCAGCGACCGTTTCGGTGTGGTGGCCGATTGGTCGGTCGTCGATGTGGCCGACACCCGGGCCATCGAGCTGGCCGTGCCCCGAGCAGCTGCTGCCCTCGGTTCGCTGGGTGGATTCGTGCACGCCGCCGGCGTGTCGGGAGCCATGCCGATCGACATGATCGACGACGATGTCTGGGATTCGACTCTCGACATCAACTTGAGGGGTGGAGTGATGATCTGTCGGACCGTGATGGAGCCGTTCCGTCAGGCCGGCCCCGGTTCGGCGGTGGTCTTCATCTCTTCCATCGAGGGACTGTTCGGCAGCTTGTTCCTGACTGCCTACTGCGCCTCCAAAGGCGGCGTCCTCGGTGTCATGCGTTCGATCGGCCAGCGGTTCGCAATGGAGGGGTTTCGGGTCAATGCCGTATGTCCGGGGGCGGTGGCCACCCCGATGCTCGCGCCGGCCTTCGGCCTTCCGGGGTTCCGGGAACAATTGGAGGAGAAGACACCTCTCGGGCGTGTCTCCACGCCGGACGAGATCGCCAGACCCATCAGGTTCCTCCTGTCCGATGAGGCGTCGTTCATCACCGGAACCCATCTGACGGTGGACGGTGGCCTGACATCGGTGACGGCCATCTGAGGCTCTCCGTGGGGCATTCCGGTCCGAGAATTGGGGCCCTGAGGCCCCGATGAGGCCCCGATGAGGCCCCGATGAGGCCCCGATGAGGCCCCGATGAGGCCCCGATGAGGCCCCGATGAGGCCCCGATGAGGCCCCCACGGTGACCTCGCGGCCCGGACTCCTTCCTATTCGGGGTTGAATAGTTGTGATGTGGTTCGTTCTGGTCGCCGTGATACTGATCGTTGCCGGGTTCGTTCTGGCAGCGCTCTTTCGGCGACCGAGCGGCGATGACCTGCACTCGGTGCGGAGTTATCACGCCGCCCTTGGCACCCTCGAGCATCTCTCCGACCGAGTCGGCACAGCCTCGGTGGAGCCGGTCAGACAGGTTGACGGGAGCACTGACACCGTGAAGCCCGACCCCGGAATCGGAGGCACGCCCACCACTCGGTCGGTCCCCCCGGTTCCTGTGCGGGGCAGCGACGAATTCCCCGATCCTGGGACACCCCTGGTATTCGACGACGCCCGTCCTCGTGACCGGTATGTCCCCCGACCCTCCCCGGACGGGGCGCCGGTCACCCCCGACCGTCGGGCCCAGCGCCACGCCCTCGAGTCGATGAACCATCGAGCCCGGCGTGGCACGACAGTGATGATCGTGGTTGCCGCGCTGGTGCTCTTCGGGGTGTTGGCCTATGTCGGAAGCAGGCGTTCGAACCCCCAGGCCCACAGCCACTCGACCACCCAGACCACCTCGAGGTCCCACGCCACCTCCCCTGCGACCACCGGTCGATCGCACGGAGGCACGGGTCAGGGCAAACACGGGAAGACCAAGCCGACACCGACCACGCTTCCCATCCAGATCGTCGCTGTGTCGTCGACGACTACCTCGGCGATCTACCCGGTGGTCTCGAGCTCATTCACCATCACGGTGACCGCGTCGGGACCGTGCTGGGTGGCCGCCACCACGGCCTCGTCCGGATCGACGCTGTGGGCGGGGACGCTCCCAGCCGGAGTGGCCCAGGCCATTCCGGCCACCGGGGTCACTACAGTCCAGTTCGGCACACCCACCGTGTCGTTCGCGGTCAACAACATTCCCGTGGTGCTTCCCACAACGGTCCACACGCCGTTCACGGTGACGTTTCAGCCGACGGCGACCTCGTCGTCGTCCACCACTGCCGTGACGACAGCGCCCGGCGTCACCTCCGTTGGAGCTGCGTCGACCACCACCACCAGTTGAGATCGCCGTACCGCGCTCGATGCCCTAGGGAGACGGCTTCCGATCAACGAGTCCGAGTGAGTCCAGCATGAAGGCGTAGACGAAGGCCTCGTCCTTCCATGCGTCGTACCGTCCCGACGGACCCCCGTGGCCGGCGCCGAGCTCGGTCTTCAAGAGCACCTTGTTCTCCGGATTGGCCGCCCGTAGCTTGGCCACCCACTTGGCAGGCTCCCAGAACCCGACCCGGGGGTCGGACAGGCCGGCGGTGGCCAGGATGTCCGGATACCTGATCGGCGTCCCATCGGCATCGACCGAACGGACGTTGTCGTAGGGGGAGTAGGCCTTCATCACCGCGTAGATCTCAGGATCTGCTGCCGGGTTGCCCCACTCCTCCCACTCCAGCACGGTGAGCGGCAGGGTGTCATCCAAGATGGTAGTCAGGCAGTCGACGAACGGCACCTCGGCCACCACCGCCCGGAACAGGCCTGGCGCGAGGTTGGCAATCGCCCCCATCAGCAGTCCGCCGGCACTCCCGCCCCGAGCCACCAACTGGTCGGGTGTGGTCCATCCCTCGTCGACCAGAGTGCGGGCACAGGCCACGAAGTCGGTGAAGGTGTTGGGTTTGGCCGCGAACTTGCCCTCCTCGTACCACTTGCGCCCCATCTCGCCCCCGCCACGCACATGGGCGATGGCGAAGATGAAGCCCCGATTCAGCAGGCTCAGTCGGAGCGACGAGAAGGTCGGGTCCATCGACGCCTCGTAGGAGCCGTAGCCGTAGAGGAGGCAGGGCGAACCGGCTCTTCTCAGCGGGTCGGTCACGTCCGCCGACCCGGCTGCATCACCGACGGGACAGTGGACCAGATCAGGTCGGTAGACCATCGAGATGGGAACCTCGGCTCCGTCGCCGGCTACCGCCCAGCGGCGTTCGGTCCGGTAGCGCGTGGCGTCGAACCCGCCCAGTACCGGCTGTTGCTTCATCAACACCGACGCACCGGAGTGGAGATCGAGGTCGAAGACCGAACGGGGGGTGACCAACGAGGTGTACTCGTAGCGGAGGGTGGTGGAGTCGTACTCGGGATTGGCCCCGCCCCACACCGTGGAGGGGGAGTCCGGCTGCTCCACCTGCATCGAGGTGCCGGAGGCGGCATCGATGACCCGCACCCGGGTTTCGCCCCCTTCGCGTTCGTAGACCACCAGATGGTCGGCGAACGGGTCGATGGTGTCCAGCCGGACACCCGTCCGTCCGGGGATGACCTCGCTCCACTGGGCCCGGCCCGGGGCGTCCTCGGGTGCCTCGACCAGCCGGAAGTCCTCGGCA
>JADGOF010000262.1 GCA_017883105.1 Acidimicrobiales bacterium | reverse complement strand
CCTCGGCCTGCGGGTGGGGGTGGCGGCCAATCCCGACACGCCCTTCGAAGCCATCGAGCCGTATCTGGGCATGGTCGATCTGGTCCTGTGCATGACGGTATTCCCGGGATTCGGCGGTCAATCCTTCATCGCCGACGTGTTGCCCAAGGTGCGCCAGGTGAGGGACGCGGCTACTTCCGCAGGTCTGCCGCTCGACGTGGAGGTCGACGGGGGCATCGATGAGCACACGGTGAAAGAGGCGGCGCGCTCGGGCGCCAATGTTTTCGTGGCCGGCTCTGCGGTGTTCGGTCGCGAGCATCCGTTGGACGCGGCCCAGGGGATCCTGCGTGCCGCCGTCGCGGCAGTGGGAGGCGACCCGTCCTGACCGGTCGCAGAGGTTTTGGTGGTCAGAGTGATGCCGAATGGATGCGGCGTGCTGTCGACGCGGCCGAAAGGGCGCGGGGCCGGACATCCCCCAACCCCTGGGTAGGGGCGGTCGTCGTGCCGTCCTCCGGCAAAGGAGCGGTCGAGGGTGCAACCGCTCCACCCGGGGGCCCTCATGCGGAGATCGCCGCCCTGACCGCCGCCGCGGAGGGGGCGCGCGGGGGGACCCTGTACGTGACGCTCGAACCCTGTGCCCATCAGGGTCGCACCCCGGCGTGCACCGGCGCCATCATCGAGGCCGGCATCCGTCGGGTGGTGGTCGCCGTGGAGGATCCCGATCCGTTGGTCAGCGGCCGGGGCCTGGCCGCACTCCGCTCCGCCGGGCTCAAGGTCGACCTCGGTGTGGCTTCCGAGCTGGTGGACGAACAGTTGGTTGCCTATTTCAAGCACCGGCGCACCGGCCGCCCGTGGGTGGTCCTCAAACTGGCGGCGACACTCGACGGGCGCATCGCCGCCCCCGACGGCACCAGCCAGTGGATCACCGGCGAGGCGGCGAGACATGACGCCCACCGGTTGCGGGCCCGGGCCGACGCGGTGATGGTGGGGGCCGGGACGGTCCGAGCCGATGACCCGGCGCTGACCGTGCGCCTGCCGCCCGATGACCCCTTCTTCCGTGGGCCTGATGCCCAACCGTTGCGGGTGGTGCTGGGACGGGCCCCGGCCGGTGCCGCCCTCCAGCCGGCCCTGGAGCTCGCGGGTGACCTCGCCGACATCCTCGACGATCTGGGGAGCCGCGGCATCGTCCAGGTACTGGTCGAAGGAGGAGCCGGCGTGGCCCACGCGTTCCACCGGGCTCGCTTGGTCGACCGTTACGTCCTCTATCTGGCCCCCGCGTTGTTCGGTGGGGACGATGCCCGACCTCTCTTCGCCGGATCGGGGGCATCCACCCTGGGGCAACTGTGGCGAGGACGGGTTCGCTCGGTGACTAACCTGGAGGGCGACTTACGAGTGGAATTGTCCGCCGTCGATGGGTGACCAGGGACGGTCGAGTCGAGAAAATGCCTAAGGCCAACCCGCTCTCCATGCCGACAGTATGAACAGCTGGTCCGGAGGCCCCGGGCCGCACGGAATGCCAGACGTACAGAGACAGAGGAGACAAAGGGTCGATGCCCTTTTCAGAAGTTGAGGATGCGATATCCGCCGTCGGTCGCGGTGAGATCGTCGTGGTCGTGGATGATGAGGATCGCGAGAACGAAGGCGATCTGATCATGGCTGCGGACGCGGTGACCCCGGAGAAGATCGCGTTCTTCCTCGCCCACACCTCTGGGCTGATCTGCGTCCCCCTCACCCCCGAGCGGGTCGAGCACCTCGACCTGCCCTTGATGGTGACCTCCAACACCGAGGTGCAGCGCACCGCGTTCACCGTCAGCGTGGACTTCCGGCACGGCACAACGACGGGGATCTCCGCATCCGATCGCTCGGCCACCATCAAGGCCCTGGCCGATCCCCACACCCGCCCGACCGATCTCAACCGACCCGGGCACATCTTTCCCCTGCGCTACCGACCAGGCGGCGTGCTCAAGCGCGCCGGCCATACCGAGGCCGCCGTCGACCTGGCACGGGCGGCCGGGTTGTCACCGGCCGGCGTGCTCTGCGAAGTGGTGAGCGAGGACAAGACGGGCATGGCCCGACTCCCCGAGCTCCGGGTCTTCGCCGCCAAGCACGGCCTGCACCTCATCACCATCGCCGACCTGATCCGCTACCGGCGGCACAAGGACAAGTTGGTCCGGCGGATCGCCGATGCCCGGATCCCCACCGACTTCGGTGAGTTCACCGTCGTCGCCTACGAGTCGGTGCTCGATGGCGAACAGCATGTGGCCCTGGTCAAGGGCGAGGTGGCGGGCCGGCCGAACATCCTGGTCCGTGTCCACAGTGAGTGCCTGACCGGCGACGTGTTCGGCTCCCTGCGCTGCGATTGTGGACCGCAATTGCACGGGGCGATGGCCACCATTGCCGAGCACGGGACCGGGGTGGTCGTCTACCTGCGGGGCCACGAGGGCAGGGGTATCGGACTGGCCCACAAACTTCGGGCCTACAACCTGCAGGAGGAAGGGTTCGACACCGTGGATGCCAACCTCGAGCTGGGACTTCCGGCCGACTCCCGCGAGTACGGGATCGGCGCGCAGATCCTGGTGGACCTGGGTGTGACCACCATGCGCCTGATGACCAACAACCCGACCAAGTACGGGGGGCTCGAAGGGTTCGGGCTGGACATCGTCGAACGGGTCAACATCCAGCCGATCCCCACCCCGGAGAACATCGAGTACCTGCGGACCAAACGCGAGCGGATGGGCCACCTACTCGAGGGTCTCGATGACGTCCTCTGATCTCACCCTGCTGCCCATCGAGGCCAAGGCGCGGGTCGCCGCCCGGGTCGGGACCTCGCTGGACGGTGCGGACGGCACCGGGGGGGCGAGCCCGGCCATCCGGATCGGTTTTGCCTGTGCCGAATTCAACGGCGGGATCACCGACCGTCTGCTGACCGGAGCGCTCGACGCGCTGGAGGAGGCGGGTTGTGATCTGGCCGGGGTGATGGTGGCCTGGGCCCCGGGTGCTTTCGAGCTCCCGGTGGTGGCCCAGCGAATGGCCACCTCGGGCGCCGTCGATGCGGTGATCTGCCTGGGCGCGGTCATCCGGGGCGACACCGGCCACTACGAGCTCGTGGCAGGGGAGTGCGCGTCCGGCCTCCAGCGGGTGCAGCTGGACACCGGGGTGCCGGTCATCTTCGGGGTGCTGACCACCGAGACGGTCGATCAGGCCCTCATCCGCTCCGAGGCCGACGGGAGCAACAAGGGCCGTGAAGCGGCGCGCACCGCGCTGGAGACGGCCTCCGTGCTCGCCGCGGTGACCTCGGCCTCCTCCGGATCCCGTGTCGGCTTCGCCACCGGGCGGCGCTGATGCTACGCCTGGTGCTTCCCAAGGGCTCGCTCGAGCGCGCCACACTGGACCTCTTCGCCACCGCCGACCTCACCGTGAATCGCTCGTCGGAGGTCGACTACCGGGCCTCCATCGACGACCCCCGCATCGCCGAGGTCCGCATCCTGCGCCCTCAGGAGATACCGCTCTACGTGGCCGACGGCCTGTTCGACATCGGCATCACCGGCCGCGACTGGATCGAGGAGCGGGGGAGCGACGTGACCTCCCTCGGAGTGCTGCACTACTCGAAGGCCACCGCCAACCCGATCCGGGTGGTGCTGGCCGTGTCCACCGATTCGCCCGTATCGTCGGTGGCGGATCTGGCCGACAGGGCGACCGGGACGTCCGGGGCCCTGCGGGTCTCCACCGAGTACCCCGAACTGACCCGCCGCTACCTGGAGGACCACGGGGTCAAGGCCGAGGTGAGCCTGTCCTACGGGGCGACCGAGGCAAAGGTGCCCGACATCGCCGACTGCGTGGTGGAGATCACCGAGACCGGTCGGGCCCTGCGTGCGGCCGGGCTCAAGATCGTCGAGACCCTGCTGGTCTCCCATACCGAACTGATCGCCAATCCGGAGTCGGCGCAGGATCCGGACAAGCGGCACGCCATGGAGCAGCTGCTGACATTGCTGCAGGGGTCCTTAGAGGCGCGGGGCAAAGTGCTGGTCAAGCTCAATGTCCCCGCCGAGCAGCTCCCCGACGTCATCGAACTCCTCCCGTCCCTGCGGTCCCCGACGGTGTCGGAGCTGTTCGGAGGCAGCGGATTCGCGGTGGAGACGGTGGTCCCCAAGTCCGAGATCAATGTGCTGATCCCGGCACTGAAGGACCGGGGCGCCACCGACATCATCGAACTCGCCCTGTCCAAGATCGTCCAT
>JADGOF010000261.1 GCA_017883105.1 Acidimicrobiales bacterium | reverse complement strand
CATGGTGTCCGCCACTCGGAGCTCTTGGGCGATGAGTGGGCAGTCGGATGTGCACACCGGGTCGAGGAAGGTGAGCACCACCGTGTGCCCGGCGAGGCTGCTCGATGTGACGCTCGTCCCATGCTGATCGGTGAGCGTGAATGCCGGGGCTGGATAGTCGACCATGTTCGGCGTCCCGTCCTGCGCCACCGCCAGGATGGGATCTGCGGTGGAGTTGGTCGAGGCCAGCGCCATGGGTGCCGCCCCCACCAGCACGATCCCCACTGCACCGAGCGCCGCCAGGTACCGGACGAGGAAGGACGGACTGAGAAGGTCGAGACGCCTGGTGGGCGGGGGTGGGCCGACCGGTAGTGCCGGCTCGCCGGGGGCGGCGGGCGGCGCCATCGGCCCTGCGTGCGGTAGTTCGGCAGTCACCTCCACGGCAACGGGAAGCCGGACCACGGCCAGGTAGGCACCGACAAGGACCACAGCCATGGGAACCATCGAGTTGGGATCGGTTCCCAGCCCGCCGAAGAAGCCGAAATCCTGGATGAAGACCCAGTCGGCCAGACAGACCACCGCGCCGGCGACGACGCCGATGCGCAGCAGACGACGGTTGCCACTGACGAAGCAGACGCCGATCCCGACAAGGAGGAGGACGGCCACCAGGTTGACGCCCCACCCGTGGTCCGCATCGAAGGATCCGAAGGCCCGGACCCACGACGAGAAGAGCGAAGGCTGGGAGAGCTGGGACATCTGGGTGGCCATCGCGGTCACATTGCCGGGCGTCGCCGCAGGCGCGGCCTGCCCGGCCCAGAATCCCCGACCTGGCCATGCCTGCAAGATGCCCATGGCGATGAAGAAGACCCCCATCCCCCGCAGGAGGAACCTACCGAGCTTGGGCGACTCCCAGGCCGTGTCGGGCAGGGCCACCAGTGCCCCGGCAACCACGTAGAAGAGCACCGCCCCGGGCGATCCGAACAGCCAACTGCTCCCATGGCCGAAGATGCCGCCGAACGCCTCTCCGAAGACCCACACCACGAGACCCCAACCGACGCTCACCACACCGGCCGCCCGGGACCAGTACCCCCGGGGGGCCACCAGGAGGAAAATCCCGATTCCCACCTGGATCCACACCGTGGATGCCGCCGACGTCACCGGATGGTCGGACCAGATGGTGGTGCCCACGTTGACCAGGTGTTGGACCCAGCCGGGCGATGAGCTACCGGCCGGGGTGAGGACGTTGCCGGCCAGACCGAGCGGCATCCCGCCTTGTACCTGGAGAAGGCCGTCGAAGATCCACATGATTCCAAAGGTGATGCGCAACACCCGGCGGGCCGCCGGCTCGGGATACGGCCACTGCACGACCGACGGGGTCTCGGGAAATCCCGATGCCACCGCCCGACGGAATCGGATGGTGCGGATGGTATTCCACGCCAAAGCCAGCACCACCAGCATGACGATGATGATCAGGAGTTGGTGCATCAGGGCGGTGCGGAAGGCCGACACGACCGTAGGGTCATTGCTCTGGAGGGCTCGACCCATTCCCGGCATGTCGTTCCTGTGCTTCCTTCAGTCCGATCGCTGCGGACGCGTCGGGCCCCCAAGGGGGCCGCATCGGCACCTTCCGGGGCCGATTGTAGAGGTGGCCACGAAGGATCTGTTGGCGCCCCGTCCCCGACGCGATTCGAAATGGACCGGATTTAGCTGCCGGCCTCGGGATCCGGATTGGCCGCCCCCGCTTCAGCCTCGGCCGCCGCCATCTGGCGGAGGTGCTCCTGCCAGGCCTTGAGCATTTCCACGTGCTCGGGCGCCACCTGAGGTTTCGTCGGAGGACGGCGGCGGCGTCGATTGCCGTGCAACGTCACCCACCACATGTAGCCGGCGAAGACGGCGAACATCGGCCACTCGAACACGTAAGCCCAACTCAGGGAGTTGCCCCCGAGCGCCCGGCGCACTTCGAAGTAGCACGCCGCGGTGCAGAGGGCCAGGACGGCAGCCAGGGTGAGATGCACCTTGACTGCCTCAGATCCGGTCAGACGAGAGCCCGCTGGAACCGGATCCGAAGGTTCGCAAGACTCCACCACGACACCCTATCGGTGTGCTCCGGATGCCAGGGTTTGATTGCCGGCTCCCACACAGACCGGCGAGGTTCCGTGGGGAGAGGACTGAAGGCCCGGGCTCAGGTGACGGTGAAGGGCGAGACGCTGAAGGCCTTACCCCCGACGGCCTGCACCATCAGCAACCCGCTGCTGGCCTTGGCCGGCACGATGATCACCAGGTGGGCTGCACTGTCCAAGACGATGGTCGCCTTCTTCCCGTTGACGGTCACCTTCTTGGCCGAAGCCAGTCCGGATCCGCTGATAGCCACCGTGGTCCCGACCGGGCCGGACGCTGGACTGAAGGAGACAACCGTCGGCTGCGGCGTGAAGCTCTTGGTACTCGAAGCCGTGCCGCCCGGAGTCTGCACAGACAGAGGGCCCTTGGTCGCTCCGGCCGGCACCACCGCCACCACCGCGGCGCCGGTGTCACTGACCACCGTGGCCGGTGTTCCATGGAAGGTCACCGCGGTGGCACCCGACAGGTTGACGCCGGTGATGGACACCGTCGCACCGGCCGGGGCCGCCGCGGGCGTGAACGAGGTGACGGTCGGCGGGAACCTGTCGACCGGTGCGCTCTGCACGCAACCGCCCTTCCCGCTGTTCGCGGCATTGGACCACAGTCCCTGCACGGCGACCGTTCCCGTGGCCAGCGTCAGGTTGTAGGCGGCCCCGGCGATGGGTGCCGGGATGTAGGCGCACCGGTCACCGATCTCGGCGCCCAGGCTGTTCGACCAGCCACCGGGCGGGTTGTTCTCGGGGAATTGGTCGGTCAGTGTCTCTCCGTACTCGTGGCTGGCCGCCTCGGTCGCTCCGTCGAGCGTCCCGGGGTTGTTCACCGAACCGGCTCCGCAACTGGACCCGGCGTCAGGCACATAGGGCATGTTGGTAAAGGCCAGAATCGGTCCACCGACAGCACCGCCCCCGTCGATGAAGCTGTCGTGGGTGTCGTCGTGGTAGGCGCAGTAGCCGTTGGAAGGATTCGCCCATCCGTCGGGATTGCTCCCGGTAGGCGAGGCGATCACGTACTGGGCGTCGCGATTGGACGCCTGATCGGTGTTCCCGAAGTGGGTGGCAGCCGCCTCGGACTCGGCGGCCAGCTGGTGTCCAGTCGCCCCCGCGGTGGCACCGGCGGTGGCTCCGCCCGAGTTGTCGTACCAGACACCCGCCAGCACGCCCCCGGCGGGATAGAGGATGTTCGCACTCGAGGAGTTACAGGTCGGCGCACCTACGGCCACGCCGTCGCAGTACTGGGTCACGATGCCGCTCCACTGCTCTCCGTCGGTGCCGAGGCCGCCGTAGAACGCCTGGAGTGCCGGAGCCAGCGCATTGGGGTCCTGGGAGAAGGCGGCGGCACCACTGCCCGTAGTCGTCTCGGTGCCCCACTGGCTGCCGTAGAAGACCAGGTAGACCTTGGGCTGCCCGGTGGTCACCCCGGCCTTGACCAGTCCCCCGGCGGTCAACCCGCCTCCGTAGGTGAGCGTCTTGCTGGTGATGGCCATCGACGTGATCTTGCTCGATGCGGCTCGCAGCCGTGTCGAGGAGACAATGCGGGGAACCGCACCGTGCCGATAGTGGTGGTGGTTCCCCGTCGGGTCGCTCAGCACCAGCCCCGATGAGCTCACCCCCGGGGATGACGACCCGGTGACGGACCCGTTTCCGGCCGCGCCGGCTACCGAGACGGCCCCGGCCAGGCTCCCTGTGGCCCCGACGGAGACCAGCAGTGCGGCAAGTGCCGTCCGACCCAGGCGCCGACCCGTTTCCCGGCGGCCAGCCCCGTTGGTGACGTGATGCGGTGACATTCCTACCTCCGATGACGGTGATCGTCCCCCCGTCGCACCTCGTCCACCCACCGGGCAACGGATGCCACGTACTCCCCCCGTGCGAGATCACTCCCGGACGGCATTGCGTTCGCCGACGGACAGGCTACCCGACCGGGCCGGGTTCGGCTATGGCCCTCCCCGATTACTCCCCGAAGAGGAGCCCATAGTTGGCCCCCCGCCGGAGATGGTGCCCACCGTCGACGGCCAGGCTCTCCCCGCTGATCCACGACGATTCCGGCCCGGCCAGGAACCTCACGGCGGAGGCGATGTCCTCGACGGTCCCCAACCGGCTGATCGGCATCTCCGCCAGGTAGTCG
>JADGOF010000260.1 GCA_017883105.1 Acidimicrobiales bacterium | reverse complement strand
CGCCTCGTCGACCCCGAACCCCTCGTAGCGAAGCGATGTGGCCACCGCGTCGACAATCGACGGCTCGTCATCGACGACCAGGATGCGCTGGGTGCGGGTAGGTTCCAAGGACCTTCTCCTTCCGTCACACGTTCACTGCAGTTGACCTGCGAGTTCCTCCAGCATCGCGCCGCACGATGGACGCAAGGTGTGATCCGGCTGTGAGTCACCTGTGAGCGCACCGGCACCGGATCCGGTCATTCACAGGTAACTCTCAGCTGGGCCGTAGCTGATTCTGCAAACCGACCTGTCCAATGGGGTCACCAAAGCGGAGCGACCGACTCGATGCCTCTAAGTAACCGAGCAGGGGCTCCCTCAGAACTCCATAGGAAAGGTCACGACATGGCACAACTTCCCCACCAGTCCAGGCGCCCCCACCGTCCGGCGGAAGTCCATCGCGATCGGGCCATGGGCCGGGTCCGGCGCGTCACCGTGGGAGTCGGCGTGGCCGCCACCGCCGGAGTTGTCGGGCTCGGCGTGCTCGTCGCCTCAGGGACCACGGTGCACTCGTCATCGGTGGCCAAGCAGACCTCCACCCCTTCCACCTCAGGGACCGCGACCACCGCGACCACCGCGACGCCCACCACGGTGTCAGGCCAGTCCTCAACCGGATCGTCGGCGTCGTCGGCATTGTCCTCGGGGTCCGCGACCACGCCCACCACCGCGACCACGCCCACCACGACCACGCCCACCACGACTGTGCCGACCACGGTGTCGAGCCAGTCATGAGCACCACCCGGATCGAGAAGGATCACCACGTTCACGGAGCGCACGGATCGGTAGAGGAAGCGTCCCTCGCCACCCGCTCCATGCGAGCCATCGGCACGAGCGCAATGGTTGCGGTGACCGATCCCGGACGGGCCGACGAAGCCCTGACCCTGTTGGCAGAGGATCTCGCCGCGCTCGATCAGGCATGCAGCCGGTTTCGGGCCGATTCGGAGATCAGATCGCTGGAGGCGTCGAGCGGAGGACGGCCTGTCGACGTGAGCCCGCTGCTCTTCGACGCCCTTGAGGTGGCCTGCGCCGTCGCCGAGCAGACGGCCGGCATCGTTGATCCGACCATTGGATCCGCTCTCGTCGAGTTGGGCTACGACCGCGATTTCGACGAGATCCATGGAGTTGCTCCGGCCATCGACCACCCGGCCCAACCGGCGCCGGGGTGGTGGCAGATCGGGTTGGATCCCGAGACCTGCACCGTGTCGGTCCCGTCCGGTGTCCACCTCGACCTTGGATCCAGCGCCAAGGCCTTTGCCGCTGATCGGGCCGCTCACCGCATCGCAAACGCACTCGGGTGCGGAGTGCTGGTCAACCTGGGGGGCGACGTGGCCGTTTCCGGGCCGGCCCCCGACGGAGGATGGGCCGTGGGCATCGCCGCGCAGAGCACGTCACCGTTGGGTGAGGTCGACCAGGTCGTGGCTGTGCATGCAGGCGGCGTGGCCACTTCGGGGACCACCGCCCGTTGCTGGTTGCGCGATGGCCGCAGGATGCACCACATCGTCGATCCGTGGACGGGTGAGCCGGCAGAGCCGGTCTGGGCCCTGGTCTCGACTGCCGCGGCCAGCTGTGTGGAGGCCAATGCCTGGAGCACTGCGGCGGTGGTGTGGGGCGACGACGCCGTCGGAAACCTCACCGCCCACGGCGTAGCCGCCCGGTTGGTGGACACCCACGGTGGTGTGGTCGAAGTCGGGGCATGGCCGCACACCCCGTCGTCGCAGACCGAGATGGAGCTGGCGGCATGATGCTCGCGGCCACCTCCACTTCGTTCACCACCACCATCTGGTACACCATGCGCGCCACCGGCGTGGTCGCCCTGGTGCTACTGACCGGCACCATGGTGCTCGGGATCCTCACCGCCGGACGGGCCAAGACCCGTTCGTGGCCGGCCTTTGCCCAGGCTGACCTGCACAAGCGGGTGTCCCTGTTGGCCATGGTCTTCCTCGCCCTTCACGTACTCACTGCGGTCGTCGACACCTACGTCAGCGTGGGATGGCTCTCTGTCGTGGTGCCGTTCGCCTCGCCCTACCGGCCCCTGTGGACCGGGCTGGGCACGGTCGGCGTCGACCTGATGCTTGCGGTGGCGGTGTCCAGCGCCCTCCGCCAGCGCATCAGTGCCCGTACCTGGCGGGGCATCCACTGGCTGGCCTACGGCAGTTGGCCGGTGGCCATGGCCCACTCGCTGGGGATGGGCACAGACGCCTCCCAACTGTGGATGGACGGCGTGGCCGCGGTCTGCACCCTGGCCGTCCTGGGCTCCCTGGGCTGGCGGATCGGCGACCACAATAAGAGCAGGGAACGGGCCGTCCGGGTAGGGGCCACCACCCGGGCCATCACCCGACCGGTCTCCCCGCACAACGCATCGAGCCCACCTTTGGCCACCCCGGCCCTCCGGTCGACCCCCCGCCAGTCCGGCGGATCCACCCGTGGCTCGGCCACCCGACTGCTCGAAAGGGATCGACCATGAGCGCCGTCACTCTCGAAACCAACGACCGGCTGTTGACGGTGCGACCGGGTGGAGGCATGGGTCCTGACCTGGCTGAGCACCTGGCGACCCACGGCACACTGTCGATCCCCGCACGGGACGACACCGATTGGAGAACCGGCATCCAGCGGGCCGTGTCCGCATCTGGCCTCCTCGGCAGGGGAGGGGCAGGGTTCCCCTCCGCGCTCAAGTGGGACGCCGTTCGTCGCGGCCGACGCCGCCCGATGGTGGTGGTGAACGCCATGGAGGGCGAGCCGGCCAGCGCCAAGGACCGCGTCCTTCTCTCCTATGCGCCGCATCTGGTGTTGGACGGAGCGGAGGTGGTAGCGGCCGTTGTCGGTGCCTCCGAGATCGTGATCTGCGTGGCCGAGGACAACAGAACGGCTGCCGCAGCGGTCGAGCGGGCAGTCACCGAGCGGATGCGGGCCGGTATCGCCCGGAGGCGGATGTCGGTCCGGCGCCCACCTTCCCGCTATGTGGCCGGTGAGGAGTCGGCCCTCGTGTCGTGGCTCGATGACAAGCGGGGACTGCCGATGCTGCGGGTCGACAAGTCGGTCCCTCTTCAGGTTTCGCGTCGACCGGTGGTGGTCCACAATGTCGAGACGCTGTCCCAGGTGGCGCTCATCGCCCGGCACGGACCGGACTGGTTCCGTCGGGTGGGCACGCCCGAGGCGCCCGGATCGACACTGGTGACGGTCAGTGGTGCGGTGCGGTCTCCCGGCGTGTTCGAGGTCGAGCTCGGCACACCGGTGGTGGACATCGTGCGGCGGGCCGGACTCGAAACCGAACTGGCCGGCGTGCTGCTGGGTGGGTACGGAGGAGCCTGGCTCCATCCGTCCCGATTGGCCACGCCTTACGCACCCGGCCCTTTGAGCGCGGTCGGGGCCACACTCGGCGTGGGAATCGTCATCGCCCTGCCGGTCGGCTCGTGCGGAATCACCGAGACGGCCCGGATCGCCCGCTACATGGCCGGGGAGAGTGCCGGCCAGTGCGGTCCATGCGTGTACGGCCTGCCGGCCATCGCCACCGACCTCGAGCAATTGGCGGCCGGTCGTGCCGACTCAGCCGTGCTGGAGCGCATTCGGGCGCGGGCCACCGCCATCGAGGGTCGGGGGGCGTGCCGTCACCCCGACGGTGTGGTCCGGCTGGTGCGCAGTGCGCTGGCCGTGTTCGCCGACGACGTGGCTGCACACGCCCAGGGTCGTCCCTGCCCCGGTCACTCGGCAGGCAGCGTACTGAGATTCCCCGACGGTCATCTGGCATCGAGGAGGGCGTCATGATCACCCGGCAACGAGTGGCACTGCGCCTCCGGGTGGACCCGGTGGCCTGTGACGCCTACGGGTACTGCGCGGAGATCCTGCCCGAGCGGGTGACCCTGGACGAGTGGGGCTACCCGATCGTCGATGGCACCCCGGTCGACGCGGACCTGGTGGCCCTGGCCATCCGGGCTGGCGCCGAGTGCCCCCGTCGGGCGGTGCTCCTCGAGCGGGTGACGGTGAACCGCTGACGCGCTCGGCGCGTTCCGCTCCACCGCGGTGTCCCCGTCGGGCAGGCCCCTCCTCATAGGCTGCGACCATGGGTTGGCGAGGAGAGGGGCGACCACCCGGCCCGGGCGGAGAAGGTGCCGGCGGCCTGTGGGATCCCGAACGCCGGGCGCTGACCACCGGTCTCGTGCTGACGGTGACCTTCGTGGCCTCGGAGGCCCTGGCCGTGGTGAC
>JADGOF010000259.1 GCA_017883105.1 Acidimicrobiales bacterium | reverse complement strand
AGCCTCGCCACGTCCGCCGCGGTCCCGTTGAGCCACATGGACGACCTTGGTCCGCTGTCCGGTTTCGCCGGGGACACGAACCCTGAGACGTGCCCGTCGTGGGCCCAACCACGTGATGCCGCCAGAGCCGTAGGTGCGCTTGGCGGAGTCCGTCATAACGCGAACCCTAGCAGAAATTGAGTCATATTTGAGTCACGATTACCCCTTATCGGGGTAAAAGTCCTAGTTGACGGTGAGCCGGCCTGTAGGCGGGATTCTGTCCACCCCCTTGTGAGGGTTGGGTGGTCATCCATCTGAGCGGTCCACCTGGGGGTGGTGGTCCCGAAAGACCACCGGACGGGCAGTCCGTCCCCCTGTTCGACCTTGCTCCGGGTGGGGTTTACCGAGCCGGCCGGGTTACCCCGGCCGCTGGTGCGCTCTTACCGCACCGTTTCACCCTTACCTGTGCTCTGCCCGAGGGCATCGCCATCGGCGGTCTGTTCTCTGTGGCACTTTCCTGCAGGTCACCCCGACTGGCCGTTAACCAGCACCCTGCCCTGTGGAGTCCCGACCTTCCTCGACCCGTTTCCGACCGGAGGGGTGACCCCCTGTCGACACGGGCCGCGACCACCCGGCCGGCTCACCGTCGCCTCCATCGTCCCACACTCGGCACGAGGCGACAGGTTGATCGCCGGGGGGAGCACTCGGCGAGGGCACCAGCCGGTGCTCGATCGGCCGGATGCCTCTGCCCCGCAGCCGGCAATCGTGCCCGCCCCGGCGCCCGGTGGACGGAACGGTCTCGCCCGCGTTCTAGTCTGGCGCCGTGTCCCTCGACTCACGCGTCGCCCGCCCCGGACCGGACCGTCCGGATGGCGAAGCGCTCTCCATCAGCGATCTCTATGGTCTGATCGACCGGGCACTCAAGAGTGCTCTGCCCGATGAGGTGTGGGTTTCGGGCGAGGTGCGGTCGTTCAACGTCAGCTCCCGCGGGCACTGCTACCTCGACCTGGTCGATCCGGTCAATGCCCAGGACAGCGGCACCCCCGTGCTGAAGGTGGTGTGCTGGTCCGGTCGATGGAGCCGGGTCCGGAACACCCTCGACCAGCTCGGGATCACCCTCGATGCCGGCCTGGTGGTCAGGGTCCGAGGCGAGGTACAGCTCTACAAGCCGCGCGGGGACATCAGCTTCATTCTGTCGGAGCTCGACACCGATGCACTGCTGGGCAAGGTGGCTGCCGAGCGCGCCCGGCTGATCAAGGCCTTGGTCGATGAGAACCTCTTCGACCGGAACCGGCGCATCCCCGTTCCGCGCCTCCCGCTCCGGATCGGCCTGGTGGCCAGCCCCGGTACCGAGGGATACCGCGACTTCATCGGTCGGCTCCACTCCTCCCAGATGGCCTTCGACGTTCGCACCGTCGCCACCCAGGTACAGGGTCGCGAGGCGCCCGCCTCGGTGGCCTCGGCCATCCGGCGCCTGCAGTCCGAACCGTGTGATGTGATCGTGGTCGTCCGAGGTGGTGGGTCCAAGGCGGACCTGGCGACGTTCGATGCCGAACCGGTGGCCCGTGCCATTGCCGACTCCGACACTCCGGTGTGGACCGGCATCGGGCACACCGGTGACCAGTCGGTGGCCGACGAGGTGGCCAACCGCACATTCATCACGCCGACCGAGTGCGGACAGGAGTTGGCCCGCCTGGCAACGGACTTCTGGAGGGCCTGTATCGATGCGGGTGTGGTGGCCGCACGCAGGGCGCGTGACCAGGTTGCCGGAGCCGAGCGTTCGCTCGACCGGCAGCGGCACATCATGGCCACCGGGGCCCGAACGCAGATCGATCGCCATGCCGACCGGCTCGACCACCGAGGCCGCACGGTGCGAGGTGTGGCCAAGGGTCAGCTCGACTCCCACGCACAGCGCCTGCACGTCAAGGGGCGCGCCATCGCCAGTGCCGCACGTCGCTCGCTCAGCACCGACGAGGAGAGGCTCTCCGGGCGTTCGCAGCGGCTGGCAACCCTGCCGGCTCGGCGTCTGCAGGTCGAGGACCTCAGGGCCGCCCAGTGGCGGCGCCTGCTCGGCGCCTACGACTACCAGCGCCAGCTCGAGCGCGGCTACTCGGTGACGCGAGGCGAATCCGGCGCGGTGCTCCGGTCCATCTCGGGCCTGGTCCCGGGCTCTCGTCTGGTCACCCAGCTGTCCGACGGCGAGGTGACCTCCGAGGTCACCGCGGGCAGAACCGGCACCGACATCGACAAGCAGCACGACGAAGGGAAGCAGTGATGGCAACACGTGGAAGCGGACGGAGTGCCTCCGGGGCCGAGGAGACAGCAGTCGACGTGGCCGGCTTGAGCTACTCAGATGCCGGAACGGAGCTGGATGGGATCATCGAGGAGTTCGAGACGGGCGTCATCGACGTGGACCGTCTCGTCGAACAGTTGGAACGGGCTACAGAGATCGTCGACGAGCTCGATCGCCGGCTCCGTCGCACCCGGATGAGGGTCGAGGAGCTCGTCCCCCGTCTTGAAGCAATCGGCCAGAGCGACGAGATCGCAGTGGAGACCACCGACGAGGAGGTTCCAGCCGACGGGTCCCCGGTGCAGGCCGACGGCGACACGCCCCCCGGTCTGTTCTGAGCCCGGTGCCCGTAATGAGCCCGGCACCCTTCATGAGGCCGGCCCGACCGATCAGCCGATGTTGCGCTCCTTGTCGGACCAGTAGGGCCGGCGCAGCTCGCGCTTGAGCACCTTGCCCGACGGGTTGCGGGGAAGGGCGTCTGTGAAGTCGATCGTGGTGGGGCACTTGTAGTGGGCCAGCCGGTCACGGGTCGCGGCGATGATATCGGCGGTGAGGGCTTCGTCATCCTCGGGGGCACCGGGCGCCCTGACCACGATGGCCTTCACCGTCTCGCCCCACTTGTCATCGGGCACGCCGATGACCGCGGCGTCGGCCACCGCCGGGTGAGACAGCAGCGCATTCTCCACTTCGGCCGGGTAGATGTTCTCGGCTCCCGAAACGATCATGTCCTTGATCCGGTCGTGGAGGAAGAGGTACCCGTCCTCGTCGAGCCACCCGGCGTCCCCGGTGCGGAACCAGCCGTCGGCCAGTACCGCGGTGGTCTCGTCGGGCTTGTTCCAGTAGCCGACCATGTTCTGGTCGGAGCGCGTCCATACCTCGCCCACCGATCCCACCGGGAGCGGCTCGCCGGTGGCGGCATCGACGATCCGCAGCTCCACGTGGTCGAACCTTGTGGAATGCAAGCCGAGACATCTAGCCTGGTAACTGAGCAGATTAGAGGGGCAGAATCATGGGACCACTGCGGGCTGCAATCTATTCTCGCATATCCAAGGCGAAGAGCGGCAAGAAGAGCCAGAGCGTCGAGGACCAAGAGCTTGACTGTCGTGACCTCTGCGAACTGAACGGCTGGACTGTCGTTGGTGAACCGTTCCGAGACAACGGCAAGACGGCAGCGGACCCGAACAAGGCACGGCCTGCCTACGACGAGATGATGAAGGCTCTCGCCAAGGGTGACTTCGATGTCGTCGTGGTGACGATGACCGACCGACTCCATCGTCAGCCGGACGAGATTGGCCAGTTCGTCAATGCCTACTTGGCGACCGGACTGTCCAAGATTGCCACCGTCAGAGAAGGCGACTACGACATAGGCAATCCAAACGGCCTCAAGGCGTTCCGGGACGCAGGCAGTAGTGCAGAACGTGAGATTGGCATTCTCAAGATTCGGGTCATTCGCAAGAAGCGGTCTCTGGCTGAGACTGGCGAATACGGGGGTGGCCGTCGTCCGTTCGGCTACAGAGTGGTCGAGAAGCATCTCGTCATTGATGACTTCGAAGCTGTCCTCGTCAAGGACGCAGCCGAACGAGTGCTTCAAGGTGAATCGTTCCAATCCATCAAGCGAGATTGGAACGCACGACCGATTCCGACTACACGTGGCAAGTCCTGGTCTACGACCGTCATCCGAGGAATGCTCATCTCTCCTCTGATGACCGGGCTGCGTCAGTACCAAGGTGAAGTCATCGGTGAGGCTAACTGGCCTGCCATCATCGACCGGGACACTCATGAACGACTCGTAGCCAAGTTGACGGCGCCCGAGCGACGTACACCTGCACCGTCACGCACCTATGTGTTGCGTGGCATCCTCGTCTGTCACGAGTGCGGACACCCGCTCATCGCTACGCCTCGCACCCGCAACGGTGTCAGCGCCCGGAACTACTCGTGCCGCAAAGACGTGCACGGGTGCTGTGGCTCTGTC
>JADGOF010000258.1 GCA_017883105.1 Acidimicrobiales bacterium | reverse complement strand
CGTGACTCCTTGGCCAGCTTGACCAGGCGGTTCTCCACGGTCTGGAGGTCGGCCAGGATCAACTCGGTGTTGATGGTCTCGATGTCGTCGCCTGGAGCGATCTTCCCGTCGACGTGGATGACGTCGGGGTCGGTGAACACCCGCACCACCTGGCAGATGGCATCGCTCTCGCGGATGGCGGCCAGGAACTTGTTGCCGAGGCCTTCACCCTCAGAGGCCCCCTTGACAATGCCGGCGATGTCCACAAAGGTGACCATGGCCGGGACGATCTCCTTGCTCTCGAACAGCTCGGCCAGCCGGTCGAGACGGGGGTCGGGAACCGCCACCACCCCCACATTGGGCTCGATGGTGGCGAAGGGGTAGTTGGCGGCCAATACCTCATTGCGGGTCAGGGCGTTGAACAGCGTGGATTTCCCCACGTTGGGGAGACCGACGATTCCGATGGATAGTCCCACGGGTAGTTCCTCCGATGTCGCTGCCGGCCCGGGACGGCGGTGGGCCAACGAAAGAGCGTAGGTGATCGCCACCGTCGCCCGTTCCGTCGCCCGTTCCGCCACCCGGACGCTGCCGGGCCGGCCTCAACCCACGGGCTTGATCAGGTACTCGCTCATCGTCGAGCTGCGGAGCCGGGCCAGATCCAGGCACGCCTCGACACTGGCGATCATCCGGGACACGTTGGTGTTGAGCTCTTCGGGGGAGGCGGCGTTGAAGAAGAGCATCGGGTCCGCCACATGCCCCGTCGATGGCCACCCCTCCTCGACGATGCCGTCGATGTCGGGCGCGCCCTTGGTGACGGCGCGCACCACCTCATTGCGGACATAGCGGGTGCGGGGCTGCAGCTCACCGGAGACAGGCGACTGGGTGCCGTGCCAGAGCGTGATCCATTCGTCGTATGCGAGCCCCGCGGGGCGATGGATGAGGGCAACGGTCAAGACACCGGGCGACCGTTCGCCGTCGCCCCAGTCGCGCATTCGTGCATGGGGAGTGGTGCCGTAGTCGTCGTAGAGGGACTCAACGACCAGGTACCCGGCCATGCGCAGACCGAGATCGACGAGCGCCGACTCCACTGCCGCCCGGTGCTCATAGCTGTCCAACCACACCGACACCTCGACCACATGGGGTTCTTCGCCCTCGGGCGGCGGGGCCGGCGATGGTGCGGGGGCGGCGTCCGAGTCGTGCACATTGATGGTCAGACCCCGCACCCCGGCTGTGATCAGCCGCTGTGCCGTGTCCTCGAGCAGGCGGACACGGAGTGGGTCCCCCGACTCGGGCGTCCCGTCACCCCACAACAGATAGATCAGCTTCTCCACGGATTCGTCCGATGCCGCTCAGCCGACGCTGGGGGCGGGGATCCGACAGGCGCCGTCGATGTCGAAGACCTGGTTGAACCGGCCCAGGGCCAGCCACGAACCCACGCACAGCGCCAGGTCCACCAACTCGTCATCGGTGTAGTGCCTGTGTAAAAGGGCCCAGAACGCCTCGTCCATACCCAGGTGGTCGGTGGAGTACCGCTCGGCGAACTCGGCGGCCAACCGCTCGCGGTCGCTCAGGCCCTCGAGGTTGCCGTGCCCTCCCACCTGTTCGTAGAACGACTCGGGGATGGCCACCGGGTCGGCCGCCCGGCTCGGGACGTCACGCGCCGTGCGCCAATCGATGCAGATGGCGCACTGGTTGATGCGGGCCATGGTGACCCGCGCCGCTTCAAACTCCCGCAACGACAGTGACGACTTGTCGTACACGGCGCTGCTGTACCCACCGGCGGCCGCGGTCAACGGCTGTGCCAGTTCGGTCCAGACATAGACCAGTGGGTCCTTGCCGGCAGGCACGGTGACGTGCGGCATCAATTCCCCCGATTGTCCAGGCGGAGCTCGGACGGCATGGCGGCTTCCACCCGTGACGGGGAGGTCACGATTGGGCAACGGCCGGCATGCGGCGGACCACCCTGCCGGCCAGTCCGGTCACGACCTGGAGCCACTGTCGATCGTCCATCAGCCACAGCCACAGCTCGCGTCCATAGGCGATCACCTCGTCGACGAACTCCTCGCGGCTGAATCCGCCCGGCTCGAGCACCGGCTGCCAGTGACCCCACAACCACAGGCCGATACAGATGTCGTCGCTGAACCCGTCCCGCCAGTTCTGACCTTCGAGCAGGGCCTCACGCATCCTGGACTTGACGTCCAGGGGCTCCTCGGGGAGCTGCAGTCGGGGCCCGCCGTCCACCTTGAATACCATCATGGAACCCACCCTACCCACATCATTCCCGTTCTGTCGGGAGAGCCTGGTTACGGTCTTCGAACAATCGACGGCCCCTCCGGACCCCCATCTCAACGGTCGGCGATGACCGGGGCCCGATCGGAGCCCTCGTAGTTGGCCACATGCTCCGCATAGTCGATGAACAGGGGGGCGTCCGGATCGAACTCCCGGCGGAGGCTGTCGAATGCGACCCGCTTGTCGAAGCCGTCCAGCTTGACCAGGGCCCCCGGGTCGTCGAGCTCCCGGAAGTCGAGCCGGCCCCGGGCATTGTCGAGTGCCCGGCGTCCCCGCTCGGTGCGCACCAGCACGCTGCTCCAGCCGTCCATGGACCCGACGCTCCCGACCGACAGGTCGGCGCTCCGGCCCAGGAAGTCAGCGCACTCGTCGCAGCCCTTGAGGGCGGCCCCGTGGAAGTTCTTGATCGGCTCGTCCACCGCCGTCTCGCCGTCCCGGTACTCGACGATCATCCGGCCGCGGATGACGTCCACCTTGCTGACCCGTTCGATGTCGATGGCCCGGTCCTCCTGCAGCAGCTGGAGTATCAGGCCCTTGTAGTCGAAGCTCTTGGTGCACAGGAGGGCGACGGTCAGCACCACCGCGTCGATCCGGTGGGCCCCGGTCGGCCACCGCCTCGACTGCATGGCCCGGATACCCTGGATTTCACAGGGCGTGCCGACCACGGCGATACGCGGCTTGGCCGGCAGGTCGTACCTGGACAGGTCCAGCTCGGCCAGGGCCATGGTCTGGTTGTAGTAGCTGCCGGCCGCCTCGGTGATCTCCTTGGCCGTGGTGGCAAGGTGGGCCACACCCTTCCACGGCTCGTCGGGATCGTCACTCGGCTTGGTGACCAGGGCCCCGTCGATCTCCCCGCCGGCCAGCGCCGCGATCAAGAGCGCGGTGACCACTCCCCCGTCCTGGGCGAACTCCGGTCGCGACCCGGCCCGCGCCGCATAGGCGTCGAGCACCGCCCCGAGGCCGTCGCCGGGAGGTCCACCGGTGATCTTCCAGTAGTTGTCGGAGGCGTCTGTCCTGACCACGGCGTCACCGCTGGTCACCGACCCGACGGTCAGCTCGGGGTTGACTGTCGACGGCGGCCACAGTGCTTCGTACCGGAGTCCCGCCCTCGGGCAGAAGTCCCAGCACAAGGAGCACCCGGTACACATCTTGACCAGCTCGGGCAGGTCGGTGTCCTCGTCGATCCCGATCGAGTTGGACGGGCAGGCCGCCACACAGGTCCCGCATTGGATGCAGCGGTCGGCGTCGATGACGCCGGCCTGCAACTCCCAGAACCAGGTCTTGCCCGGGGGTTCTTCGATGCCGTTGATCTGATCGCGGATCCGGTAGGCCTTCATCCGATGCCTGCCCCCGGCTTGGTGGTCAGGGCCACCGGCGTGCCGGTGCCCTCCTCGGACAGGGTCCGGCGGAGGTCGGCGTTCGGAACCCGGCGGGCCCAGTTGTGGAACGGCTCGTCCACACGACGCTCCGCCTGGTACAGACGGACTACCCGAAGCAGGGCGTCGGGCACGTCGTTGACCGGCCGGGCGTGCTCGATCCAGTCAATGAAGCCGGCGTCGGCGCCCAGCGATCCGCCCATCCCGATGTCGACCGCCTCGGACAGATGGTCGCCCACATGGGCCACATCGCCCCGGAACCCGATGTCGGCGATCTGGGGCTGGGCGCAACTGGCCGAGCACCCGGAGAAGTGCATCCGGATCACCCCGGCGTCCTCCCGGGAGGCGGAGTGGGCGCCGGACACCGGGACCGTACCGACCGGCTCGCCGGCCAACTGGTCGTCGAGGAGGCGGGCCCACTTGACCGCCCGCTCCTTCGTCTCGACGATGGCGTACCGGCAGAACTCGGACCCGGTGCAGGCCACCACTCCACGCGAGAACGGCCCCGGATAGGGCGAGTATTTCTGCAACAGGTCCTCGGAGAGCATGTCATCGATGCGGTCCTCCCGGACCCCGGTGAACGTGATGTTCTGGTCGGTGCCGATCCGAATGGT
>JADGOF010000257.1 GCA_017883105.1 Acidimicrobiales bacterium | reverse complement strand
CCGGTTGGCTCGCCCAGTGGAGCACCCCCCGCCGATCTACCTGGCCGCCCTCCGGCCCGGGATGTTGAAGCTCGCCGGCAGCGAGGCCGACGGGGTGATTCTCAACTGGCTGTCCGCGGAGGACGTGACCACCGTGAAAGCAGAGCTCGGCGGCCCGTGCTCGGCCGCCGCCCGGATCTTCGTCTGCCCCTCGGAGGACGCCGATTCGGTGCGGGCGGTGGGTCGGCGGATGGTCGCCGCCTATTTGAACGTCGCGGTGTACGCCGCGTTCCACCGCTGGTTGGGACGAGGACCCGAGCTGGAACCGATGTGGGATGCCTGGCAGTCCGGCGACCGGAAAGGGGCGTTGGCAGCGATCCCCGATGCCGTGGTCGACTCGCTCATCGTCCACGGGTCCTTCGACGAGTGCCGGTCCCATGTCGGCCGGTACGTGGCCAATGGGGTCGACATCCCGGTGATGGCGGTGATTCCCCTTGGTATGTCCTTGGATGAGGCGGTCGAGGGCCTGGCCCCGCCGTGGATTCCAGGCTGAACCTTCGGATCAGTTCTGGCTGTAGCGGGCGACGATCTCGGCATCCATGTCGCGTACCTGATCGGCGAGTTCCCGAATGAACCGGTCCAGCTCGGCGGACAGGCGGGGATCGGACAGCGCCATGATCCGGACGGCCAGCAGGGCGGCGTTGCGGGCACCGTTGACGGCCACGGTGGCCACCGGAACACCTTTCGGCATCTGCACCATGGCCAACAGGGAATCGATGCCGCCGAGGTCGGCCAACGCCATCGGCACGCCGATCACGGGCAACGGGGTGGCGGCTGCCACCACGCCGGCCAGGTGGGCGGCGCCCCCTGCTGCGGCGATGATCACCTTGATGCCGGCGTCGGCTGCCCCCCGGGCGAAAGCCATGGTGTCATCGGGCGTCCGGTGGGCGGACAGCACCCGGACTTCAACGCGTATCCCGAAGGAACGGAGCGTCTGGACGGCATCGTCCATGATTGACGCATCGGAGGAACTTCCCATGATGATGGCAACGGTCATCTCCGCATTCTGCCTGACGCGTGCCGTCTGGTCACTTGTGGGTGCTCGGCGGGTGGCGAGCAGGCGGTCGGGGCCTGGCGATACGGTGGTCATGACTGGGCTGCCACGGGCGACGCCTCATGGCCAGTGGTGCACTCACAGAGCATCGACCGAGGCCGAAATCGGGCGAGGCACAGAACCGACATGATCTGCAGGAACACGATCAACCAACAGGAGGCACAGTGCGTATCGGCGTGATGTTCGACACGGAGAAGCCGTTCGACGAGATGATCGGGCAGGTCGTCTCGCTGCGCGACGCCGGCATCGAAAAGGCCTGGTCGTCACAGATATTCGCCTACGACGCTCTGACCGCACTCGCCGCCATCAGTCGCGAGGTGCCGGACATCGACCTGGGGACGGCAGTTGTGCCGACCTACCCGCGGCATCCGGTGATGCTGGCCGGTCAGGCCCTCACCGTGCAGGCGGCCAGCGGCGGCCGACTCACCCTGGGTATCGGCCTTTCCCACCAGTTGGTGATCGAGAACGTGTTCGGCAAGTCGTTCGAAAAGCCGGCTCGCCACATGAGGGAGTATCTTTCCATCCTGATGCCGCTCCTCGAGGGTGAACAGGTGGCATTTGCTGGGGAGACGCTCAGTGCCGCCACCTTCGGGCCGCTGCAGATCGCTGCTCCCGCCCCCACCGTGCTGGTGGCCGCACTGGGTACGACCATGTTGGGCATTGCCGGCCGCATGGCCTCGGGCACCATCACCTGGATGACCGGCCCGGCCACTATTGAGTCCCACATCATCCCCACCATCCGGGCGGCTGCGGCCGAAGCGGGGCGATCCGAGCCCCAGATCGGCGTGGGACTGCCGGTCTGCGTGACCGGCGATACCGTCGCCGCCCACGCCAAGGCTGCGGAGCTGTTCGCAGTCTACGGCCATCTCCCCTCCTATCGAGCCATGCTCGACCGGGAAGGGGCCGGTGGCCCTGCCGATGTGGCCATCGTGGGCACCGAGGACGAGGTGAGGGCGCAGCTCAGGCGATTGGCCGACATGGGGACGACCGATTTCTGTGGCGCCCCCTTCGGCTCAGCCGATGAGATCCGGGCCTCGGTCGGCGCCCTGGCTGCCTCCGTGGGGATCTGAGCCGGTACCGAAGCCGGGGTCTGCGCTCAACGGACCGCGCCACCCAAGTGCGGTCGGCCCTCAGCGGGACAGTCGGGTGTGCTTGAACTCGTTCAGTTCGGGGCTGTCGTTGATGAGCCCGAGGACCCGGTCGATAGTGGACCGTGCCAGTTCACCATCGCCACCTGGACGGTTCATCAACCGGACGAACACGGCCTGGTCGTCGGCGATGAAGGTCGGTACACCGAAGACGTCCAGCTCGTCGACGACGCGTTCGTGCTCGTCCCGAACGGTCTTTGACGGCCACCCGGCATCAACCTCGGCCAGCACGGCGTCGGCGTCGGTGCCGGCACGGGACAGAACGGCACGGACCACGTCGCGGTCACGCAGGTCGCCGGCCTCATCGTGTCGGGCCACGAAGAGGGACCGGTGCACGGCCAGGAAATGCTCGGGAAAGCTATCTCGTACCACCACCCCGGCGGCCATGGCCAACAGGTCGGGTTGGGCGACCGGATCCTCCCATGACGGGATGCCCCCTTCAGGGACATGGGCCTGATTCAGGAAGAACGGGACGAACGTCACGTCCCAGGGGGCGCCGGCCTCCAGCCCATCGAGGATGTGTTCATGTCCGTTTCGGGCGAAGGGACACCGATAGTCCCAGGTCACCGAGAATGCCTGTCGCAAAGTCACGGCTGTTCAACCCCTCGCCCGGTGGTTCCATTCCACCGCCACCGCCACCGCCACCGCCACCGCCACCGCCACCGCCACCGCCTGACCACCGGATCGCCGGCCGACCCGACCACGCGACCTGGCCACCTCGCCGATACCGCGCGTTCGGCACCGTGCCGCTCAGAGAAGCTTTCGGCCGATGGATCCCAGAGCGACGCCGATCATCGCTCCTCCGACCACATCCGAGGCGTGGTGGGCCCGGAGATGGAGTCGGCTGAGCCCGACCAGAGTGGCGCTCGAGAACAACAGGACGTTCCCCGTCCGGTTTCCCCGCTCGCTCATCAACGTGGCGGCACAGAATGCGGCCAGCGTGTGGCCACTGGGGAAACTGCTGGTCTTCGGCTCGCGGACCGGCACCCAACCTTCCACGAGGCGGAGGCCCGTGGGATCAGGCCGCGATCGTCCGATGAACGCCTTGAGCCCGGCATTGACCAGATTCGATTCCACCCCGGCGATGGCCAGGGCCTTGATCGCCCGTGTCCGCGACGGACCGGTGCGACGGGCCCGCCATACCGTGGTGGCTGCCCACATGAGCCCGTGGTCACCAAGACCAGTGATCAGCTTGGCGGCTCCGTCCGGAATGGGTTTCCCTCGCAACGGCTCGAACCACGCATCCACCTTGGCATCGGCGGCGTCGACCATGTTCATCAGCAGGGATGGCTCTGCTGGGGAACGGTCAGTCGGCACAGCACCATTGTCGACGGGAGAGGGTGTCTCCTTGAGCTCAGACCCGATCATGCCGCACCCGTCATGGTGGTCCCGAGGGTGATGGCCGCCTCTGCCGGATTGCCGCCGTAGGCGGGGCAGAATGCCTGAAAACGGCAGTAATTGCACAGAGGGGAGGTCCGAGGTCGGAAGTCTTCGGTGGCACAGGCCCGCTCGATGGCCGACCAGACTGCGGTGGCCTTCTGGCGATGGCCCCGCAATGCTTGTTCGGATGGTTCGGCGGTGATGGTGGTCGGCTCCTTGAGGTGGAGCAGCTTCACCTGCACCGGACGTCGGCCGAGCATCTCTTGACAGAGAAGGGCGTAGATATGGACACCGATCAGTTTGGACTGCTCGTACGCCGGTGAAGGGGCCCGACCGGTCTTGTAGTCGATGATGATCAGTTCGCCGTCCGGGGTCAGGTCGAGCCGATCGATGATTCCCCGGAGGCGAACGTCCCCGATGCGTGCATCGAGGGTGAGTTCAATGCCGATTGGGTTGATCTCGTTGGGATCCTCGAGGGAGAAGTAGTTCCTGACCAGGGTTTCGGCATCCGACCGAAAGGCTTCGGCCTCGCTGGGAGTCAACGCCAGCGTCTGATAGTCGGGATCCGTTTGGATCTGATCCCAGGCCCGGTCGAGCTCGGCTGCCGCCGACGCGGGGGTGCGCTGACCCGGGCGATGATGCCAGAACAGCTGC
>JADGOF010000256.1 GCA_017883105.1 Acidimicrobiales bacterium | reverse complement strand
TGCGATCGATGCTGACAGGGAGCAGGAAGTACCCGAGCAGCAGCACGAGCGAGATCAGGACCACCCGGAGCACCACCGACCAGAACAGGCGACGACGCTGGGGTCGCATGAAAGTGTCGGTCGGCGGCATTCGATAACCGCCTCGCTCCCGGCGTTGTGGGACAGATTGGATCGGTCGCGCTCAGGGCATGAGCGGAGGCCCTGAGCGCTCAACGTCGGCTGCCACGTTGTGGACACGGACCGGGATCGAAGCGCCGAGCAAACGATCCAGGTACCTGGGATCACCCGGCCACGCCTCCTCGACTGCGCCCCGTGGAAGATGCCTACACGTGTAACGAAGACCGGCTATGAGGACCAGGATGTCGTCGGTCTGGCCGACCACCGGAATGAAGTTGGGGATCACTTGAACGGGTGAGAGGAGGTAGGCCAACGCGAGGGCAAGTGCGAAGCGACCTCGAATGGGCAACCGATGATCCCGTCGCAGACGTTGGATGAGGATGACGCAGTTGGGTGCAAAGGCCACGAGCTCTCGGGTTCTACCAGGAGGCAGGTGTCGAGCGGTGAGGAAGAGCGCCACCCAGACAGCGACAACCACGAACAAACCGATCACAACGGCCATCAGCCACATAAGATAAGTCTGCCTCGGCAGGGCCTCAGTGACCAACCTCCGCTTCGTCGGAAACTTCGGAAGGGTTGATCCTGACTGTGCGGATGAATGTCCGGGGCACCTGCCCACAGCCGGCGTTCGGGGGCAGGTCGTGAAGAGGTTACGAGATCTACGCCAGACGGAGCGTGGCCATCACGGTGTGGGCGGACGGACCGCGGCCGATCACCTCGACGCCTGCAGAAGCAACCTGCCAGATGGTCATTCCGGTCGAGTAAGTACTCGAAAGGATCGTCAGACCGTGAAGATGGAGAACCGCGCTGCTCACGGGAGAGGGCAGCGTGAGCAGCGCTCCAGGTGACAGATCGCTCACTTTGACGACCGTTCCCGGTGGTCCGACCTGATCCTCGCAGGTGCCGGGCCCGTGGGCGGCGCCAAGTGCCAGCGCACCGGGATGCTCGTTCGGGGTGCACTCTGCATTGCGATAGATGTGCCATGAGGATGGGGCCGAAATCAACACCGAGCGGTAACCGTGAGGTTGCCAAGCTGGGCCCACCTGCGACTTCGAAGCAGTCGCTGAGCATCCGAGCGTGACGATGAGACTGGCGAGAAGGCCGACCACCGCAAGGTTGGGCCGTGATCGGGGTGTCGCCATTCTCGGGACCGTAGTCCAGCAGGCGTATCCCGGCTGTGCCGCAGTGGATCACCTGTATCCGGTGATCAGAGACAACTAATCGATGATCGGGCTCCTTGGCCACGAGTCGGTCTACGGAGTTGGCGGTCCGCTCTGCGGTAGCCAGCGCTTCGGCGGTGGATAGACGAACCTCGCGATAGTCGCTGAGATCCAGCACAGGGTCCAGCCAGCGAAGACCAGAAGGACATTATGGAACGTGCCATTCTTCGCCTTGGTGGCCGCGAGCGCAATGAAGATGGCCCACACGAGGAAGCAGGCGATGCTGTATACCCAGTAGTTCCGGTGCTTCAACATGTGTCAGGACCCCCTCGTGCATCAACACGCCGAGCGTAGACCTCCAGCCGACGCGGTCATCGAAGTAACAGGAGTCCGCCCGTTACTTGCAGCCGGAGGCCACAGTCCCGGCGATCTCCGGCCGGGGGGATGCGGTCCTTGGGACAAGGGGTGGTGCGAGGAGCTGGTCGACGTAGGACCGCGTCGGACGAGGCGGCCGCCCAAGCGGTGGCGGATTCGATGTCAGGTGCAGTGATCATGGCGTATGGACCCACGACTGACGGAGCACAGGTCACCGTAACGACGGGCACCGAGTTCTCCGTCAACCCGACGACCACCTTGCCTACCACCACGAGTACCGGCCAACGATCGACCTCCACCACGACGACCCCTCCGTCGTCCACGTCCACGTCCACGACCACACTGGCTAACGGTGCGTTCAGCGCGCCGACGGCATCGGTTGAGCCGCTTGCCCCCTGAGATCCCCGTTCGTGTACCGCCTCGGGTAGGGAAGGACCCTGAGTGGCCCTACGCCCCGCCGATTTCCGGAGCGACCGACTGACAATGCATGCACCTGTGGCCGAAATACTTGGCGGTCGCGCTGTACGCAACCGTGGGCGTACATGCATCAATCCCGAATGGGCGCCTTTCCGTCCCTTACGATGCAGGTGTGCCAGATCGTCGTGAGCGTGGCGGGACCGCCCGGCGATCTGCTTGGACCGTGCTCATCGGAAGGCCGCTCCGGTCGAGCGAGACGGCCAAGGAGCAGATCACTCCGGTCGAGGGGCTCTCCGCGCTTTCGCTTGACGCCCTAACCTCGGTTGCGTACGGTCCCGAAGCCATCATCGTGGTACTGGCCCTGGCCGGAGCCGGGGCCCTGCACCTGGTCCTTCCGATCACGGTGGCCATCGTGGTCCTGTTGGCCATTCTGGTCTTCTCCTACAGACAGGTCATCGACGCCTATCCGGGTGGTGGCGGGGCCTACGCGGTGTCCCGTGCCAACCTTGGCCCCGGCGCCAGCCTGGTAGCTGGGGCGGCGCTGATCGTCGACTACACCCTCACCGTCGCTGTCTCCATCGCCGCCGGGGTGGGGGCACTCACGTCGGCATTCCCGAGCCTCACCTCGGCCACCGTGCCGATCTGCCTCGGCATCCTTGGTGTCATCACCGTGCTCAATCTCCGGGGACTGGGCGAAACTGCTCGGGCTTTTCTGCTGCCGACCATGTTGTTCATCGTTGGCTTGCTCGCCATCATCGCCATCGGGCTTATCCATCCCCTGGCGCTGAATACGCCCCAGCCCGGTCACTCCCTGCTGACTGCCCACGGGCTGCAGACGGTAAGTGTGCTGCTACTGCTGAAGGCCTTCTCCGCCGGTTGTAGCGCGCTCACCGGTGTGGAGGCGATCGCCAATGGCGTCCCCCTGTTCAAGGAGCCCCGGGTGGTTCGGGCTAAGCGAACCGAGCTCCTGCTCGGGGTGATCCTGGGTGTCATGCTCCTGGGCTTGGCGATTCTCGCCAAACGTTGGCATATCGGTCCTCGATCGAACCAGACCGTCCTCAGCCAGATCATGGCCACCGCCGTCGGTCGGCACTGGGCCTACTACTTCGTCTCCCTCACCATAACCGTCGTTCTCGCCCTGGCCGCCAACACCTCGTTCGGCGGCCTACCGATCCTGACCAGTCTGCTGGCGCGGGACAACTACTTGCCCCATCTGTTCTCGATACGCGACGATCGACAGGTCTTCGGAAACGGCATCTGGGTGCTCACCGGCTTGTCCGCTTTGCTGCTGATCGCCGTCGGCGGGAACACCAACGAGATGATCCCGCTGTTTGCCATCGGAGTCTTCACCGGATTCACCCTCTCTCAGTTCGGTTTGGTCATCCATTGGTGGCGAACCCGTCCTCCCCGTTGGCGCCACCGTGCCGCCATCAACGGCTTCGGCGCCGTCATCACCGCAGTAGCCACCGCAATATTCCTTATCTCGAAGTTCACCCAAGGGGCGTGGGTAGTGGTGCTGGCCGTTCCGGCGTTTGTCTTCCTGTTCAAGCGCATTCATGCCTACTACAAACGCGCTGGAGTGGATCTGGGAATAGGTATTCTGCCGGGCAAGCCCGCAGCCAAACGGACCCTTGTAATCGTCCCGGTGACCAGTGTGTCGCGGCTGACCCGACACGCGATCTCGGAGGCGCTGTCGCTTAGCCAAGAAGTCATAGCAGTGTCCGTAGTGATCGACCAGGGTGAGGACAGCCAACGTGCAGCTCAGGCACTTGAACGAGAGTGGTCGGCGTGGAGCCCTGGCGTGCCCCTGCGGATCCTGCACACCGAGTACGCATCAGTAGTCCGACCCATCGTCTCGTTCATTGACGAGGCCCGCGAGGACAACGACCAACAGATCGTGGTGCTGATCCCCGTGGTAGTCCCCGAGCACGCCCGATATTGGATTCTCCACAACCAGATGGACCGGGTGCTCTCGGCTGCGCTGCGGACCCGTACCGATGTGGTGGTTGCTCGCGTCCCCATGCCAGTTCAGGTCCCGCCGAGCGACGTCGCACCGTCCCCAGTCGATTGAACGGGCCGGGCGGCGCAAGTCACCGCAACACCGACTTTTGACAATCGGCGATCTGTTGCTTGGTCAGAGACCGTTTGGGCGCCCGGTGAGGGATCGGCTTACGGACCGTTATCCAGTCTTACGAGTGCCCCCAAATAT
>JADGOF010000255.1 GCA_017883105.1 Acidimicrobiales bacterium | reverse complement strand
GGTGATCGCCGACATCTCCGGATCGGTGGCCAGCTTCGCCCGCTTCACCCTCCATCTGGTCCACGCCATCAGCTCCCAGTTCTCCAAGGTCCGCAGCTTCGTGTTCATCGACGGGATCGACGAGGTGAGCCGGTTCTTCGACGGCGTGGACGATCCGTCTGAGGCGGTGCACCGGATCAACACCGAGGCCGATGTGATCTGGGTGGACGGTCACTCCGACTACGGCCATGCCCTGACGGTGTTCTGGGAGCGCTGGGGCGAAGAGATCTCGCCCAGCAGCAGCGTGCTGCTGCTGGGCGATGCCCGCAACAACTACCACGCCTCGGGGGCCTGGGTGGTCAAGGAGATCCAGGCCCGGGCCCGTCACGTCTACTGGCTGAACCCCGAGCCCCGGGCCTACTGGAACTCGGGCGATTCGATCGTGGGGGAGTACGCCGTCCACTGCGACGACGTGGTCGAGTGCCGTACCCTCCGCCAGCTGGAGCAGTTCGTGGGGGAGCTGGCCTGATGGGAGGCGGTGGTGGATTCGATGACCTGGCCGGCGCCGGAGTCGATGCGTCCCGTGCCTCCTCCGTTCCGGCCGGCATCCGGACCGTGGCGCCCGGTACTTCGGATGCCACCCGGATCGTGCTGGTGCGTCACGGTGAAGCGGTCTGCAACGTGTCGGGAGTGTGTGGGGGCCCGATCGGGTGCGGGGGCCTGACCATGGAGGGCCGGCGCCAGGTGGAGTCCCTCCGCGACCGGTTGCTGGTCACCGGGGAACTGGCCGATGCCGATGCCCTGTACGCCAGTGTGTTGCCCCGGGCAATCGAGACGGCCGAGTTGCTGGCTCCGGCCCTGGCGGCCTCGGGCCCGGACGGCACGGTGGGGCCGTCGCCCGAGCTGATCACCGATTGCAGTCTGTGCGAGCTGCACCCGGGGGAGGCCGACGGACTGACCTGGGAGGAGTTCTCGGCCAGGTTCTCAGAGATCGACTGGGATGTCGACCCGGGCCAACCGATCGCCCCGGGCGGGGAGAGCTGGACCGGATTCGTCAACCGGGTGGCCGGTGCCCTCGAGGCCATCGCCGCCCGGCACGTCGGACAGGTGGTGGTGGTGGCCTGCCACGCCGGAGTCATCGAGGCATCGATGCTGGCCAAGGTGCCGGTGGCCGGTGGCCTCGACGGTGCCCGCCTGAAGCTGCGCACCCGTCACGCTTCGCTCAGCACGTGGGAGGTCGACGGAGGAGGGTGGCGGCTGCTCGCCTACAACGACGGTGCCCACCTGGCTGGTCTGGCCTGAAGGGCCGCCGGCGGCGCGCGCCGAGCCGAGACCGGCTCCGGCTGGTCGTCGACCACCGTGGCGTGTCAGCAGGCGTAGTCCTGGTCGAACTGGTTCGAGGCGTATTGGACGATCTGAACAGGCCCGGCGGGCAGGCCGGAGTACAGGCTGTGGATGTTGGAGCAAGTCGTGGCCGGAGCGATCCCCCAGTCCGCGGGCCAGTAGGGCACAGCCGGTGCGTAGTTCCCGACGATCCCACCCCAAAGGCCTGGGCTGGCATAGATGCCCACCCCGTTGAGCCCCTTGAAGTGGAGGCCGTCGATGGCGCCCCTGACGAGAGCGGCATTGGCTTGGGGATCGGACGTCCATGAGGGAACTCCCGGCAGGGAGTAGGTCTCGACATCCAGCCACCACCCCACCGAGGTGTTGACCCCGGCGGCAGCCGCCTTCTGGAAGGCGTCGAGGGCGGTGTTGAACCCGTAATTGCACGCCTGAGGCGAGGCAGTGGAGATGCACGCGGGGTCACCGGAGCTCGCGTCGGCTCCGTAGGTCAGGAACATGTAGAGGTTGAGGCCGCCACCCGCCCAAGCTGCTTCGCCATTCAGGCACGGGTTGGTCGGCCCCTTGGACTCGCCGACGACCTGCACGATGCCGATGGTGTGGGGTGCACCGGGAAACCCCCCGCACTGGAAATTGGAGATGTCGTATCCGTAGCTCCCCGACGGGTAGGACGAACCGGTGAAGTTTCCGCTGCCGGTGGCCTGGGCCATGCCCACCACCGGCCTCACGAGGACCTGCGGGGTCGACCCCCAGTAGGTGGAATTGCCGTACGAGGTGACCGCCCCGTTGTTGTTGGTGAACCAGTACCCGCCGCCGGAGCTGTCACCGGTGATGGCCACGATGGGCCGACTTTGGGGCACGTTCCCCAGCGACCCGTAGAAGTGCGCGTCCCCGAAGGCGAAGACCCCGCCGTCGGATGCCGTGAACCAGTAGCCGTGGCCTGACGGCGTAGCGGACATGCCCATAATGGGCCTGTTGAGGTGGATGCTTCCGGTCGACCCGTAGAAGTCGGCGTCCCCGAAGGCGAAGACCCCGCCGTCGGAGGCGACCAACCAGTATCCGCCTCCGTCAGGCGTGGCGGCCATGCCCACGATGGGCTGGTTGAGGTGCTGGCCACCCATGGAGCCGTAGAAGTGGGCCGCACCGTAACTGAAGATGCCACCGTCGGATGCCACCATCCAGTATCCGGGGAGTCTGCCGGAGGCAGCCATGCCGACCACCGGTCGGTTGAGGCGAAGATTGCCGGCCGAGCCGTAGAAGTGGGCGTCCCCGAAGGCGAAGATCCCGCCGTCCGCGGCCACCAGCCAGTAGCCGTGGCTGGTGGGGGTGCCGGCCATGGCCACGACGGGTTGGTTCAGTTGGATGCCACCGGTCGAGCCGTAAAAGGCCGCCCCGCCGAAGGCGAAGATCCCGCCGTCGGAGGCCACCAACCAGTAGGCCGACACCGTGTGGGTCGCCGGCGACGAGGTCGCGGCTCCTCCGGTGCCCGGTGCGAAGGCCATGGTGGCCAGTGCAACCATGACGGCAGCGACGAGGCCGCCGGTCTTCCGCCACCTGGTTCGGGGGAGAGTCCATCTGTCTCCGCCTGCATGATGGTGGTGGACTTGGGTCATCAGCGAAAGGTTCTCCAGAGGGTCGGAAGGCGTGGGTCCGTGAGGCCGCGGACGGCGCGGCCGCCATTGCGATCGCAACCGGAGGGGCCATTCGGGATCATGACCATTCTTGTGGCGGATGTCGCCCGGGTCAATGACCCCCTGCGAAGCCGGAGGGGCGCCGACCTGGTGGCCGGGCCCGCACCGTTCAGTTGCGCAACAGCTCGGCCACGCTGAAGGCGAGGTCCAGGGATTGGCGGGCATTCAACCGGGGGTCGCAGGTGGTGGTGTACCGCTGGTGGAGCTGGCCCTCCACGATGTCCTCCACACCGCCCAGGCATTCGGTCACATCGTCCCCGGTCAGTTCCACGTGTACTCCGCCCGGCCAGGTGCCGACCTCACGGTGGGCACTGAAGAAGCTGGTCAGCTCCCCGAGGATGTCGTCGAAACGCCGGGTCTTCTGGCCTCCTTCGGCGGTGAAGGTGTTGCCGTGCATTGGGTCGCACATCCACACCACCGGATGGCCTTCGTCCCGCACCGCTTCGAGCAGGGGCGGCAGGGCTGCCTCGATGCAGTCGACACCCAGGCGGGTGATCAGGGTCAACCGTCCGGGTACCCGGACGGGGTTGAGCCGCTCACACAGGCCGATCACCTCGTCAGGGGTGGCCGACGGGCCGACCTTGGAACCCACCGGGTTGTGGATCCCGGCCAGGAACTCGATGTGGGCGCCGTCCAGCTGACGGGTGCGCTCGCCGACCCACAGCATGGCCGCCGAACAGTCGTACCAGTCGCCGGTGAGAGAGTCTCGCCGGGTCAGGGCTTCTTCGTAGTCGAGGATGAGCGCCTCGTGGCTGGTCCAGAAGTCGACCTGGTGCAGGGTGTCCTCGGAGACCAGGTCGATGCCGCAGGCGGCCATGAACCGGAGGGCGCTGTCGATGCCTTCGGCAATGTCCTCGAATCGCTGCCCCTCGGTGGACTCGGCCACGAACTGCTGATTCCACGCGTGGATCTGGCTCAGATCGGCGAAGCCGCCCTTGGTGAACGCCCGCAGCAGATTGAGGGTGGAGACCGACTGTTGGTAGGCGGTGACCAGTCGGCCGGGGTCGGGGATCCGGGCGCTCCGTTCGGGGATGTCGTCATTGACCATGTGCCCGCGGAAGGAGTCGAGCACCTGGTCGCCAACCTGCTCGGTGGGGGAGCTGCGTGGCTTGGCGAACTGACCGGCGATCCTGCCCACCTTGACCACCGGCAACCCGGCGCCGTAGGTGAGCACGACCGCCATCTGCAGGATGACCTTCAACTTGTCCCGGATGGCATCGGCGCTGAACTCGGAGAAGGATTCGGCGCAATCGCCGGCTTGCAGGACGAAC
>JADGOF010000254.1 GCA_017883105.1 Acidimicrobiales bacterium | reverse complement strand
TGGGGGTTGAGCAATCACCATTCTCCCAGGTGAAGGGCACTTTGTCGCGTATCGAACGGGTGTTCGCGAGGACTTACTCGCCGATGTAGGTCTGACCAGACCCATCGATACCCCAGTTGACCAGGGTGAACCCGAGGACGGTCACGACGAGCCAGCTGCCCAGCAACACCACCAGGGCCACCGGCTCGCTCATGGCCAGGATCCGGTCCATGCCGATGTAGCTGCGGGCCAGGAGGGCCAGTTTGCGGAAGAGCCCCCGCACCGCCCGCATGGGGAGTGCTGCCCACTTTCCCGACGACCGGGGGACGATCAGCACGGCGATAACGGCGACGGCGTTGGCCACCAGGATGGCCACGCCGACCAGGAGTACACCGATGCGTGCGGCGTTCACGACGCCATCAGGCCTTCACCGCTCGGCCGGGCCGGAGATCAGCCGGCGGTCTGGCGGAGGGCCGGTACCCGTCCCTGGGCCCGTGCCACCATGTCGGCCAGATTGAACGACTCAAGGTGGGTGCGCATGTGTTCGCCAACATCGGCCCACACGGTGAGCAGGACGCACTGCCCTTCGTGGTCGCAGGCGCCGTTCTCATGGGGGAGCCCAAAGTCCCCGGCCACGATGGGACCGTCGACCGCCGAGACGATCTGAGACAGGGTGATCTCCTCAGGAGGCCGGGCCAGCACGTACCCCCCGCCGACGCCCCGCTTGGAGCGGACCAGTCCGGCTCCCTTGAGAGCCAACAGGATCTGCTCGAGATAGGGCTGGGGAAGGCCGGTGCGCTCGGCGATGTCCCTGACCGCAGTGGGACCGTCCCCTTCGGTATGGAGGGCCAGGGACAGTAGTGCCCGGCTCGCGTAGTCACCTCGGGTCGAAACCTTCACGTGTCCATGCTATTGCCTGGGCTTGGTGAGTGGGCCTGGCCAGGCCGGGGGAACGGCGCCGCGCGGGCGCAGATCGCCTCGAGAGGGCTCAGCGCCCTCCCAGCTTCCCGGCGGCCAGATCCTCGGCCATGGCCCAACCGAACGTCACCAGTCGACCTCCTGAACGGGCGTCGACCCCTTCGAAGAAGACACACAGTTCGGGGGTCGGGTCGGACTTGGGACTGGCGAAATCGAACCCTCCGGATTCACCGCCGTCTCCGGTCACCACGAAGGTGCGGTCGTCTATGCGGCCGTCGGCACCGAAGCGCTTGGCCAGTCGGCGGCCCCATGCGCGCTCCTCCCCGGTGGCCTTGTGGTCCGCCCCGGGCACCACGTCGGTCAGGCCGGCGAAGGCCCGGAATCCCTCGGCGCCGAGCAGTCGGGTTCCGACCAGCACGTCTTCGTCCGGGAAGGCCAGCAGCGCCCTCCGGTACTTGTCGCCCATCATGGACCGGAGCACGGTATCGGCCCTGGAGGTGCGGTCGACGGTGGCCAGCCCGATGAGGAGGGATGGCGTGCCCCCAATGCGCTCGAGGGTGGAAAAAGAGTAGCCCCGGAGTTTCGACCCTTCCCGGGCCCGGGTGACCAGCACCCACTCCTCCCGTTGCTTCGAGAGGAACCCGATATCGAATCGAGGCTCCCGTTCAGCGCACAGATCGGCCATTTCGGCCAGCTCGGCGTCACTGATCGATGTGCAGTCCTTGGTCTCCACCTGGATGGACATATGCCGTTCCGTACTCCTCGGTCTTCCTGCGGCGAAGCCGCCGGCCCCGGTCTGCCGTGAAACCCCCCTCGGATCGCCCTGGTCGAATGCCCCCGGGCGGATCGTTTGGAGCTCCACGCCAGGAGCCGTCCCACGATTTTACGGGATTTATCGGCTCCTGTCGTATCCGGGGCATTTTATCTGCTTTTCCGCAGGTGGATTCGGGTCGGGTTCGGTCGTCTGGGGGACCCGTCGACCGAACCCCCGACGACACGGCAGGCCGCGTTATCCCTGGATGGCGTTGGGGCCGAGCAGCACGCGGAGCTCGCCGACCAGGCCGCGCCGGCTGTCCACATTGAACTCGGAGGGGAGTCGGAGCACTTTTTCGCCGACATGGAGAAAGACCGGGGAATCGCCGGGGTGCTCGGAAAGCAGGCGCTTCAACCCGTCCACCTTGCGGTCGGTGAGGGAGTTGAGGGGGAGCGAGATACGCAGGTCGGTCAGTCCGTCCGCAGCCAACTCGGGCCGTTGGACCTCCATGCACACCAGTTTGAGCCGGTCATCACGCAGATCGACCCGGGCCTTCACCACGACGATGGCGTCGTCGTCGAGCAGTGCACCGTAGTCGGCCATGGTCTTGGGGAAGACGAACGTCTCGATGGAGGCGTTCAGATCCTCGAGCACGAAGGTGGCCATCAGATCGCCCTTCTTCGTATAGCGGCGGGTCAGCTCGGTGACCACGCCGCCCACCTGGCGCACTTGGCCCTCGCCGCCGAAGCCGCCGGTCGCAGCCACCGCCTCAAGGTCCACGTCGCGAAGCTCGGCCAGGGTGCAGTCGGTGAGCCGGGAGAGGGAGCCCTCGAGGCCCATTAGGGGATGGTCGCTGATGTAGAGGCCGAGCATCTCCTTCTCGAAGGCGAGACGTTGGGACTTGTCGAACTCGATGTCGGTGATGGGCACCCGGGTGTCGGCGAACCCGGTGGTCTGTCCTTCCGCCTCGGGTTCGAGGGTGGCGAAGAGGGAGATCACCCCGGCGTCGTGCTCGCGGCGTCGCTCCAAGGTGCGATCGACGATTCCCTCGAAGGTCAGGCACAGGCCCTGGCGGGGGTGGCCGAGCGAGTCGAAACCGCCGGCTTTGATCAGCGACTCGATGGTCCTCTTGTTGAGCACCTGGGGATCGACCCGTTGGCAGAAGTCGTAGAAGTCGACGTAGGGCCCGTTGCGCTCGCGTTCAGCCACGATGTGGGCGACCAGGCTCTCACCCACGTTGCGCACTGCGGCCATGCCGAAGGTGATCGCTCCCGGGCTTTCACCCTGTTGGCCGATGGTCCCCTTGCCTCCCGAGAAGTCGGCGGCGAACTCGGCCAGGGACCGGTTGACGTCGGGCACCAGCACCTCGATGCCCAGGGTGCGGCACTCACCGAGGTAGACCGCCGTCTTGTCCTTGTTGTCCTTGACCGAGGTGAGCAGGCTGGCCAGGTATTCGACCGGGTAGTGGGCCTTCAGCCACGCCGTCTGGTAGGCGATGAAGCCGTAGCCGTAGGAGTGCGACTTGTTGAAGGCGTAGTCGGCGAACGGTTCGATGATGTCGAACAAGGCGGTGCCCAGGGGCTCGCCGTAGCCCTGGGTGACGCAACCGGCCACGAACTTCTCGCGCTCGGCCTGGATGAGGGCGCGGATCTTCTTGCCGCACGCCTTCCGGAGGTTGTCGGCCTCGGCCAGGCTGTAGCCGGCGAACTTCTGGGCCACCCGCATGACCGACTCCTGATAGATCATCAACCCGTAGGTGTCACCGAGGATCTCTTCAAGGTCAGGGTGGAGGTAGGTGACCGACTGACGCCCGTTCTTCCGGTCGGCATAGTCGCGGTGCATGTTGGCGGCCATGGGGCCGGGCCGGTAGAGGGCGACGAGGGCGGCGATGTCGTCGAAGGAGGTGGGGGCCAGCGACCGCATGAGGGAGCGCATGGGCCCGCCCTCGAGCTGGAACACTCCCATCGAGTCGCCCTTGCGCAACATGGTGAAGGTGGCTTCGTCGTCGAGGGGGATTCCGTCGATGTCCGGCCGGGTGCGCGTAGAGATCTCGATGAGATCGAGGGCCCGCTCAATGACCGAGAGGTTGCGCAGCCCGAGGAAGTCCATCTTCAACAGTCCGAGGTCCTCGACGCCATGCATCTCGTACTGGGTCACGATCGGAGCGTCGTCGGGATTGTTGTTGTCGGGCTTGCGCTGGACGGGCACGTACTCGGTCAGGGGCTCGTCGGTGATGACCACCGCGGCGGCGTGGATGCCGTCCTGACGTCGCAGCCCCTCGAGGCCCTTGGCCACGTCAATGACCTCTTTGGCCTCAGGATCGATTTCGTACATGGTGCGCAGCTCACCGGCGGCCGCGTACCCGTCCTCGAATCCTTCGGTGCGGGACAGGCACGCGGCCAACGGCGTGTCGCGGCCCATCAGCAGTGGAGGCATGGCCTTGGCGATCTTGTCCCCGACGATGTACGGCTTGCCCAGCACCCGGGCGGCGTCGCGCACCGCGGCCCGGGCTTTGATGGTGGAGAAGGTGACGATCTGAGCCACATGGTCCGACCCGTACCGCTCGGCGGCGTACTTGATCATGTCGCCCCGGTAGCGCTCGTCGAAGTCCATGTCGATGTCGGGCATCTGGATGCGG
>JADGOF010000015.1 GCA_017883105.1 Acidimicrobiales bacterium | reverse complement strand
TGTTGGCCGCCGGCGGCGTCGAGCCGGCACTGGCCGGTGTGGTGGTCGGCGTGTTGATCTCGAGCCAGGTGGCGGGATCGACGAGGAATCCGGCGGAGACGATGGAACGGCGTGTTGCCCCGATCTCGGCCTTCATCGTGCTGCCCCTGTTCGCGGTGGCCAACGCCGGGATCGTGTTCCATGCGGGGATGCTGGCGCCCCGCGGGGCCACTGCGGTGTTCGCCGGCATTACGGCGGCGCGGGTGTTGGGCAAGCTGATCGGGATTACCGTCGCTTGCCTGGCCGTGGTCCGCCTCGGCCTGGGCCGGCTGCCCGACGGGGTGCACTGGGTTCATGTGGCAGGAGGTGCCGCCGTGGCCGGTATCGGGTTCACTGTCCCGCTCCTCATCGCCGAAAAGGCCTTTGCCGCCAACCCCCCGTTGATCATTGCGTCGGAGTTGGGACTCTTCGCCGGCTCGGCATTGGCCTTTGTGGCCGGAGCCGTCATCTTGGACGTCATCGCCCGTCGCGGGGCCCGGCCTGGCCCGGCCATTCCCCCGCCTAGGGCGGAGGAGGAAGGCGAGCCGTTCATCCCCTGGTGATCGGGGCGCACGCCGGATCCGTATGCTGTTGATCAGACCACCGTGGCCGGCCGACTCCGACGTGGAGTTGGCCGCAGCGGGACAAGGAGAGTGACCATGGCGATTGCTGTCGGCGACAAGATTCCCGATGTCCAGGTGATGACCTTCGGACCCGGGGGACCGACCAACGTGCAGACCGGCGACGTGCTGGGATCGGGCAAGGTCGTCCTGTTCGCCGTACCCGGTGCATTCACCCCGACCTGTTCGGACTTCCACCTGCCGAGCTACGTGATCCGCCACGACGAGCTGGCGGCAAAGGGGGTCGACTCGGTTGTCTGCGTCTCGGTCAACGACCCATTCGTGATGGCGGCGTGGGGCGAGGCCCAGCAGGTGGGCGATCTGGTGGTGATGCTGGCCGACGGCAACGGCGAGTTCACCAAGGCGGTGGGACTGGAGATGGACGGCAGCGCCTTTGGCCTGGGCACCCGTTCGCAACGCTACGCCATGGTGATCGAAGACGGTGTGGTGACCACGCTGCACGTCGAGCCGGGTGCCGGCCTCTCGGTCAGTGCCGCCGATTCGATCCTCGAGGTGCTCTAGACGCTGGCCCCTCTGCGGTGTGGTGGTGGCCTGCGGTCAGCAAGGATGAGGCACCGGCGAAGTCGGCGTTGAGCGTCCTGCTCACCGAGGCGATCACCGTGGATGCCCACGGTCGAGGGTGGGCCGCAGGTAGGCGCTCGTCCGGCTCCGCCACTACCGTCGGGTAGGTGGAACTGATCGATGCCCTACGGACCACCGGTGCGGTGCGTGACTTTCTCGACGGCGAGGTGTCCGACGCGACCGTCTACCGGGTGCTGGAGACCGCCCGCTTCGCCCCCAACGGAGGGAACCGGCAGGCATGGCGGGTGATCGTGGTCAAGGATCAGGGGCTCCGCCGTGCCATGCGGGACGTCTACCTCCCCGGTTGGTACGAGTACCTGGCCCAGGTGAAGGCCGGGTTGACCCCGTGGGCCGTGGTCACCGACCGGGAGTTGGAACGTCAGGCGGTGGCCAACTCCCCGACCATCGCCGAAGATGCCGCCCGGGGCCCCGGCGGCTTCGCCGAGCACTTCGACCAGGTGCCAGTCATGGTGGCCCTGTTGGCCGATTTCTCGAAGTTGGCCACCGTCGATCGCGACGCCGATCACTACACGCTGGTAGGCGGTGCGTCGATCTACCCGTTCGCCTGGAGCATCCTGCTGGCGGCCCGGGAGGAGGGCCTGGCCGGGGTAATGACCACTATGGTCGTGCGGGACGAGGCGGCGGTGCAGGAGCTGCTCGGAGTGCCGGATCACATCACCGTGGCCGGGGTCCTGGCCCTGGGTCACCCGGTGCACCAGCCGACCAGGCTGCGCCGGGATCCCGTCGAGAGCTTCGCCACCATCGACCGGTTCGACGGAGCACCGTTGGAATCGTCATGAATTCCGGGCGGCCGGCACCCCGAGGGGGATGGGTACCCCGATGAAGGTCCGCATCGGCGTGGGAACGGGGGCGACGACCGGCGGTACTTCGGGGTTCCTCGACCTGATCGACGACCTCGACGACCTCGGATTCGACTCGATCTGGCTGCCGGAGGTGCTGACGGCGTCTACCCTCGACCCGATGGTGGCCCTGGCCCATGCCGCCGCCCACAACTCCCATCTGAAACTGGGCACCACCATGCTCCTTCCGGGTCGGAACCTGGTCCGCCTGGCCAAGGAATCAGCCACCCTCGACGCGCTGTCGAAGGGCCGGTTGCTGATCACCTTCGTACCCGGGCTGCCCCGGCAGCCGGAGTCGGGCGCCGTCGGGGTGGCGGGTTCGGAGAAGGGCCGGATGATGGACGAGATGCTGCCGGTCCTCCGCTCGTTGTGGGCCGGGGAGACGGTCACCCATCACGGCGATGTCGCCGACTTCGAAGGCGTCACGCTGTCGCCCCTCCCGGTGCAGCGTCCGCTCGAGTTCTGGTTGGGCGGGATAGTGCCGGCTGCGCTGGAGCGTTGTGGCCGGTTTGCCGATGGCTGGCTTCCCTCCGCCTGCACTCCCGAGGAGGTGGCCCGGGCCCGGGTGGTCGTCGATGATGCCGCGGCGCGGGCAGGGAGGACCATCGACCCTGAGCACTTCGGTGTCTCCATCGTCTACTCGCGCCTTCCTCTTGACCCCACGATGATCCGAGCGCTGTCCGCGGCCCGCAAGGGGGTCGACCCCGAAAAGGTGGTGCCGGTGGGCATCGACGAGCTCCGGTCCCTGCTCGAGCGGTTCCTCGAGGTGGGGTTCTCCAAGTTCGTGGTGCGTCCGCTGCAACAACTGGAAGGATGGCGCTCCGAGCTCGACGTGCTGGCCACCGGCGTCCTCGATCTCCAGACATGATCCGGGCCCGCCTTGTCGAATTGGAGTTCGTGGCCAACGACGATCCGGAGCTTCTGGCCCACATGGCCATGGTCGAGGCCGGCGGTACCGGTTGGATCAATGTGGAGCCGGTGATCGCAGAGGAGCATGAACCACCCCAGCCCGGTCCGTTCGCCTTCTTGGGAGGCTCGACCCACAAGGTCCCCACCGTCACCTGGATGCCCGGCAAGCGCCTCCCCGGCGGTGCCGCCAAGCCGACTACGGTCGGGCTCCAGCATGCGGCCGGTCCGCGGGTGGCCTGGAGGCTTCGGGACCTCGGCCTTCCTCTTCCCGCAGGGTGGCGGATCACCCAAGATCATCCGAGACGAGGACTGGTGGCCCTTGTGCCGGCTGAGACCGACAACTCGGTGGTCATCGACTGGCTGTTGCGGGCCGCGCTGGTCGTCTGCACCGTGCCGACCACCGGACGTTGGTTGGCGTCGATCCACGCAGGCTTGCCCTGAGCGTCCCGACGAGGTCAAGCTCGCGGCATGGACGGGTCTGGATCTGACGTGAACAAGGAGCGGTGGCCACCATGATGAAGGAGTTCAAGGAGTTCCTGCTACGGGGAAACCTGCTTGAGCTGGCGGTGGCCGTGGTCATCGGCGCCGCCTTCACCGGTGTGGTCAACGCAATGGTCAAGGACCTGATCACCCCTTTGATCGCCGCCGTCGGTGGCAAGCAGGACTTCAGCAGCCTCACCTTCACCATCAACCACTCGCTGTTCCACTACGGGAGCTTCCTCACCGCGGTGATCTCCTTCGTCATGATCGCCGCGGTGATCTTCTTTCTGGTCGTCAAGCCGGTCAACCACCTGATGGACCGGATGGGGCGCAAGCCGAGCGAGGATCCGGTCCGCGCATGCCCCGACTGCCTGAGCAAGGTGCCGATGGCCGCCACCCGGTGTGCCTTCTGCACGTCCCCGCTGACCCCGACAGGCTTGGCCACCTGAACCGGCTCCGGTGACACCTGGTCACCGCGTGGTCCGGCTGACCCCTGGGTGACGTCGACGGATGCCGGCTGGACCCGTCCGGGCACCGTGCGCCAGATGAAGGCGGCGACACCCAGGCTGATGATGACGACGGAGGCCACGGTGACGAACGGAAGCCAGATGGCCAGAGAGAAGGCGGCGCCGGCTCCCGCCGCGGCGATGGCCGTGCACGCCGTCTGACAGGTGGCAAACACGCCTTGCACCCTGCCGACCTCCGAGGAGTCCGACCCCTGGGTGAGGAGTGACTGCACGGCAGGCAGGGCTGCAGCGAAGCCGAGCGCCTCGAGGGCCCCGAGGACGATCAGAGCCGGAACGCTGTGGATAAAGGGGTAGGTCGCACAGAATAGGGCGGAGGTGCCGATGCCGACCAGCACCAGCAAGCGGCGGTCCATGTGGTCGGCCAGCCAACCACTCGGCTTGGCGGCCAGGACGAAGGGAACGGCAAAGAGCGTCCACGAGATACCGATCTCCCATCCGGACGCCCCCCGGGCCAGGAGGAGCAGCGTCCAGCAGATGTCATAGACCCCGGTGGTCAACCCAAGTGCCGAGCCCGACACGAATGCGCCGATCATCGACCGGTTGAGCCGGACGCGGCTGAGCGGAACCGACATCCCCTCGGCGCGGGCATCCCTGGCCCGCTCGTTTGCGGTGTCGTGGGGCTCGAAGATGCGCAGCGCCGGAACACAGGCGGCGAAGGACGCCAGTCCGGATGCGATGAACATCAGCCACATGTAGCGGATGCCGACGATGCTTCCGATCAGCGGGCCGACCGCCATGCCGGCCAGCTCGCCGCCGTAGATCGAGGCAAAGGCCCGCCCTCTCCGCTCGACGGCCACCGAGCTCGAGATCATGGCCAGCGCGGCCACGGCAGCGGCTCCGGCTCCTGCCCCCTGGAGGGCCCGGAGGAGAATGGCGAAGGAGGGGGAGAGGGGAGCGAGAAACGAGAAACTGGCTACGCCGTAGGTGACGAGCCCACCGATGAGCACCGGTCGCCGTCCCACCCGGTCGGCCAGCCGTCCCAACGGGTACTGGAAGAGGACCCCGGCCGCGAAGAATGCCGCCATGACCACACCGGCCAGCGTGTCGGTGCCGCCCAGGTGGCGGATGTATACCGGAAGCATGGGGATGATGGCGGTGGCGCCCAGCCACTGCAGGAAGATGGTGAGGGTAAGGGTCCGAATGAGTCGGGTGGAACTATCGGTGGACGCGGCGGATCGTGCCTGGGCGTGCGCGGTCATGGCGGCGTCTGAGTCAGGCGTTCGAGCTCGGCACCGAGCGTGCCGCGCTGTGCCAGGTTGGGTCGCGCCAGTCCGAACAAGTCGCAAAGCCATAGGCCGTCACAGGCCAGGCGCAACAAGGTGGCCACGGTGGGGTCGAGCCCGTCGTCCTCGATGCGGGCCTGCCACCGGTCGGCGGCCTCCTGCAACGGGGCGAGGAGCGCAGGCTGGCCGGCGGCCGCCGCGATCAGTGCCGCGCCCAAGCGGTCCTCGCGGTCGGGCCGGGGAGCGTTGGGGGCCATGGTGGCCCGGATGTACGCCCGTGTGTAGCTTCCCGGTTCGCCGGCGCCGGTCAGCTGGCTGTCGATGTCCCGCTCGAACTCCTCGATGATCTTGTCGACCATGCCGGCGACCAGGGCGTCTCGGGTGGGGAAGTGGTAGAGCACGCCGCCTTTGCTGAGTCCGGCCTCGGCTGCGGCGGCATCCAACGTGAGCCGGGCCACTCCGTCGCGCAGGACCACTTCTTCGGCGGCATTGAGGATGCGGGACTTGGTATCCCCACGACCGGTGGAGGGGAGATCGTTCGTCGGGTGCGGCCGGGATTTCGGGGCACGCCGCTTGCCGGGGGCAGTGGGCTCCATTCCGGTACTATACCGTCTGGACGGTACAGTAAGTGCGCTCATCTCCGGTGACAGTGCGGGACGTCAGCTCTGGCGATTGCCCAGGTGCCACCCGTCGCAGTAGCGGCACCGGTACGGGTCGAGATCCGCCCCCTCTTCGAGGCGCAGCCGCAGTGAGGAGCGGTTGGCCTCCGTCTGGGTGGGGAAGCGGGTCTTCGGCTGGCCGTCGGCCCGCCAGTGCTCGCGGGCCATGTCACCAGAGTCACCAGACCGGGGAGGGCGGGACCGTTTTCCCCCTCGACGGGCCTTGGCCATCGTCTCGGGCTACTCCGTGTAGACGGGCGGCCGTTTTTCCTTGAATGCGGCCGTTGCCTCGGTGAGGTTGCCGGTGTGGCCGGCCAGGAGCTGGGTGCGGTTCTCGAGATCCACGGCCGAGCGGAGGCTCCCCACCTCGAGCGAGGCCCAGATGGTGTCCTTGGTCAGGGCCAGGCCGAACGGGCTGAAAGCACACATGCCCTCGGCCATCTCGATGGAGCTGTCGAGGAGTTGGTCATCGGGGACCACCCGTGAGACCAGGCCGATCCGGAGTGCCTCGTTGGCGTCGACCTTCTTGCCGGTGAGCAGGATCTCGGCCGAGTTGGAGGTCCCGACGGCCCGGGGCAGGAGCCAACTCACTCCCAGCTCGGTGCCGGACAGGCCGTTGTAGATCCCGGCATTGCAGAACACCGCCGACTCCCCGGCCAAGCGGATGTCGGTGCCCAGGGACAGGCACATGCCGCCGCCGTACGCGGGACCCTTGATCGCACCGATGATCGGCTGGGGGACGGAGCGCATGGCCGGGACGATGCCGCCCATGTACTCCATGGCCCGCATGCCCATCCGGTGGCGACCGAGGTCCTCGGCGCCGGGCGGGAGGCCGGCGTGCTCGAGTTCGAGGCCTGAGCAGAAGGCCCGACCGGCACCGGTCAGCACAACTACCCGGCATTCGTTGTCGGCTCCCACCTCATCGAGGGCGGCGTAGAGGTCGGCGACCAGGGCAAAGGACATCGAGTTGAGGCGCGCCGGGTTGTCTAGCGTGACCACCCGCACGTGGGGGTGGACCGAGGTGATGGAGACGAGTGCCATGGCCCCAGCCTCACCGACCGGAGCATCCGGCGCCACTCCGCCTCCAGGTTGGGCCATCATCGTGCCGTGCCGATCGAACCATTCAGCGCCTTCGAGCCCTTCGGGGGTGCAAATCCGCCAGACATCCTCACCGGCCAGTTGCTGGTGGCCACCCCGCGTCTCTCCGATCTCAACTTCAACCGTCGAGTGCTCCTCGTGCTCGATCACGGTGACCACGGTGCGCTTGGGGTGGTCATCGACCGGCCCGGGGGTGTCGTCGTGGAGCAGCTTCTGCCCCAGTGGCAGTTGGCGGCCACGCCACCCGCCGAGCTGTTCACCGGGGGCCCGGTGGCCCGCAACGCGTTGATCGGACTGGTCCGCCTGGCGTCCCGGGCCGATGCCGAGGACGGCTCCGCCACCCAGCCGGCGGGATGGCGGCTGCTGGTGGACGACGACCGGCCCGTCGGGACGGTGGACCTGGCCGGAGATCCCTCCACCATGGGCGATAGCCTCGTCGGGGCCCGGCTCTTCTCCGGTTACGCCGGCTGGGATTCGGGCCAGCTCGAAGGCGAGATCGACGAGGGGTCGTGGTATGTGGTCCCCGCCGAGGCACGTGACCCGATCTCCGCCGATCCCGAAGGCCTGTGGCGGCGGGTGCTGCGCCGCCAGGGGGGCGCCTTGGCCCTGGTGTCCGGCTATCCGATCGACCCCACCGAAAACTGACCACCGCGCGGCTACCCTCTCCCCGTGCACACCCGACCAGGCCGCCCCACCGTCCGTCCGGTCACCGCGGCGGACGTCCCCGCTCTGGCTGACATGCTGGTCCGGTCCTTCGACGACGATCCCGTAGTCCACTTCATGTTCGCCGGCCGGCGACGACGCCAGATGGGCCTGCATTCGTTCTTCACATCCCAGATCCGCCGGCAGTACCTTCCCCTCGGCCACGTGTACACCACCGACGATCGGAGCGGGGTGGCCGTGTGGGGTCCCCCCGACCGGCCCCGCAACGGGTGGAAGGAGCTGGTGCAGTTACTTCCCACCGCGCCCTTCCTGCTGAGCGGTCGCACCCACCGGGCCCTCAAGTTGCTGTTCGAGGTAGACGCCCTCCATCCGAAGGAACCGCACTGGTACCTGGCCACGTTGGCCACCGCACCGGAACAACAGGGGAAGGGCATCGGTTCCGCCCTGCTCGAAGCGATGCTCGCCCGGGTGGATGAGGAGGGCGTTCCGGCTTATCTCGAGTCATCGAAGGAACGCAACGTGGCGCTCTACGCCCGGTTCGGATTTGAGGTGGTCGAGGAGTTCCGATCGAAGGTGGGGAGCCCACCGATGTGGCGCATGTGGCGCGAGCCCCGTGTCCCCGAACTCTGATCATCGGTTCGCAGGACCGGACGCTCGCGGGTCAGCTGAGGACGTGGAGTCCGTGGGGACGCCCTTCGGGCATGGCCACCACCTGTTGGAGCAGTTCGAGCAAGGCCCGGGTGGGTGCCGACGGCAGTCCGCGGCTGCGCTGGGCCACGCCGACTCGGCGGCGGGGGAGCCCGTCGATGGGCACCCCGTGGAACTGGCTGCGGAGGACGAAGGGAATGGCCGTGGCCGGCAGGATGGCCGGACCGTACCCCTCGAAGGTCAGCGAGGCGATGAGCCGGAGCCCGTCGATCTCGGCCGCAGGGAGCAGGGTGATGCCCAGGGGCCGGGTGACCGCATCGAGCTCATCCCTGAAAGCGGTGCCCGGCAGGGGCAGCAGCAGCTCCATGTCGGCCAGGTCCTCGAGGTTGAGCTGGTGATCGGGGTTGGCCATGGCGTGACCCTCGGGCACCACCAGCATCAGGTCCTCTTCGAAGAGCTGCCGGGCCACCAGGTCCCTGGCCGCTACCGGTAGGTGCAGCACGGCCAGGTCGAGTTGGCCGGAGGCCAACTGGGGCTCGAGCCCGGTGGTGGTTCCCTCCACCACTACCAGCCGGAGCTTGGGATGGCGCAGGCGTGAGGCGTCCATCAGGCGGGGGACCAACCAACGGGCGGTGGTGCCGATCATGCCCACCCGTACGGTGCCGGTCACCTCGTCCTTGCAGGCGGCGACGTCGGAGACCAGGGCATCCAGCTCGGAGAGGATCCGGCGGGCACGGGCCACCACCACCATGCCTTCCTCGGTGAGGTGACCGTCGGAACGGTCGATCATCGGGGTATTCAGCTCCCGTTCGAGCCGGGCCACATGGGCAGAGATGTTGGACTGCACGGTGCCCAGATGCTCGGCCGCTGCCGAAAAGGTGCCGTGGTCACTGATCGCAGTCAGCGCCTGGAGGTGTCTCAATTCCATCGCTAATTACGATAGCAGTTATCGATATTAACTGGTTGACTGATTGCTCGCGGCTGTTATACGATGGCCTCAGACCACAGGAACAAAGGAATCCCCCTCCTTTCCTTGTTGAGTCAGTGCGAAGGGACCGCCTACCCCCTGGTGGTCCCTTCGCCGCGTCCGGGGGTCGGCATCCGGGCTCCGGCGATCTTCCGAATTGTGCCCCTGTTCGCCTACCGGCCGGGGTGGCCCGGGGGATAGCGTGAGGGGATGTCCGAAGCCCGGGGTGCGCTGTTCGTCGATCTCGACCGCACGCTGATCCGGTCTGCCAGCGGGCCGGTGTTCCACGAGGCAATGGTGGCCGAGGGTGTCCTCCCGGCTGGACGGCATCTCCCTGGCGACCGTTTCCTTTACGGCTTCTACAACATGTTCGGCGAGTCGGTGGCGTTTATGGGGCTGGCCCGAGCGGCGGCGGCCCTCATGCGGAATCGATCCTCGGAAGCCACCCGCCTGGCCGGAAAGCGGGCGGTGGAGCCCCTGGTGGACCTGGTCCAGCCGTGGGCGCTCGAGGTGCTGGCCTCCCACAAGGAGGAAGGAAGGCTGCTGGTGCTGGCCACCACCTCCCCTTACGACCTGGTAGCACCGCTGGCCGAGGCGCTCGGCTTCGACGACGTGATCGCCACCCGGTACGCGGAGGTGGACGGTCACTACACCGGCAGGCTGGACGGTGGATTCGTATGGGGGGTGGGCAAGCGCACCGCGGCAGGCCAGTGGGCGGTCGACCACGACGTCAGCCTTGCGGCATCCCACGCCTACTCCGACAGCTTCTACGACTTGCCCTTGTTGCACGCGGTCGGCCATCCTCACCCCCTGAACGCCGATCCCCGGCTGGCGGCGGTTGCCCTGGCCCGGAGATGGCCACTCGAGAACTGGGACCGGCCACCGGGCATCCCCTCGGTGGCCGGCTTCGAGCCCTACCATCTGGTGCGGCTCTTCTTCCGGCCGGAGGCATTCCCCTATGCCCGGTTCGAGGTGTCCGGCCTGGAACACATCCCGAGCTCGGGTCCAGTGCTCCTCGCCCCCAACCACCGGAGCTACTTCGACGTGGTGGCCATCGGACTGGTGGCGGCCCGCCTGGGTCGGCCGGTGCGTTTCCTGGGCAAACAGGAGGTCTTCGACGCCCCCGTGGTCGGAAGGCTGGCCCGGGCCCTCGGGGGGATCCCGGTGCAGCGGGGGAGTGACACCGCATCGCCGATGCGCCAGGCCGCCGCCGCCCTCCGGGCGGGCGAAGTGGTCATCGTGCTCCCCCAGGGCACCATCCCCCGCGGTGGGGCCTTCTTCGACCCTGTCCTCAAAGGCCGGACCGGGACGGCCCGCCTGGCCGCAGAGACCGGGGCTCCCGTCATCCCCATCAGCATCTGGGGCACGGAGGCCGTGTGGCCCCGTTCGTCCAAGATCCCCCTGATGACCAATCTCCAACATCCCCCCCGGGTCACCGTCACCGTGGGCGTTCCGGTGCATCTGGGCCTCGAGGATGCGGTGGCCGACACCACGGAGCTGATGGCGGCGATCGTCGACCTGTTGCCGGAGGAGGCCCGTATCGAGCGGGTCCCGACCGAAGAGGAACTCGCCCGCACCCGACCATCGGCGTGACCGTCACCCCTGTCGGACCGAGCCGGAACCTCACCGCACGGGCCACGGCAGCGGTGGATGCGGTCAAGGTCGGCAATTGGCTGTCCCGGACCCTCGGGCGGGGAAGTGGGACGGTGGTCGGCGGTCGGGTGGGCCTGGCCATCGACCCCACGTTGCTGGCCTCGTTGGCCCGGGGAATGAGGGTCGCCCTGGTCACCGGCACCAACGGCAAGACCACCGCCACCAGACTGCTGGTGGCCTCCCTCGCCTGTGACCTGGTTCCCCTGGCCTCCAACGACACCGGGGCCAATATGCCGGCCGGTCATGTGGCGGCCCTGGTGGCGTCCCCCCGGGCAGTGGGCGCCGTGCTGGAAGTGGACGAGAGCTATCTGGGTCAGCTCATCGAGGCAACCGCTCCTCGGGTGGTGATCCTGCTCAACCTGTCGCGGGACCAACTCGACCGCATCGCCGAGGTGAGGATGCTGGTCGACCGTTGGCGGACAGCGTTGGGCCATCTCGGCCAGGCCTCCGACCGGGGGGAGGACGGCACCGTGGTGGTGGCCAACGCCGATGATCCGATGGTGGTGTGGGCGGCGATGGCCGCGCCATGCGTGCGGTGGGTGGGTGCGGGACAGGTGTGGCATGACGACGCGGTGGGATGCCCGGCATGCGGTGGCAGGATCGAGTTCGGTTCCGGGGGGGCCTGGGCCTGTGACCGGTGCGAGTTAGCGCGACCCGAACGTGACGCGTGGCTTGACGACAGGCAGTTGGTGTCGGCCGATGGAGTGCGGCAGGCGGTGGACCTCGAGCTGCCTGGCCGGTTCAACCGGGCCAACGCTGCCATGGTGGCGTTGGCTGCCCCCTTCATGCTCGACGAGGACGAACCTGGGAGCAGACCGGCGTCCGGTAGGTATCTGGACACCGTCCTCTCCCGGATGGCCCACGTGGATCAGGTGGCCGGCCGCTTCTCGTCGACCACGTGGAAGGGCTGGGAGGTCCGCCTGTTGCTGGCCAAGAACCCGGCCGGGTGGACCGCCATCTTCGATCTCCTCGACGAGGTTGGTGCCCACGACGCACCGGTGGTGCTTTCGATCAACGCCCGCACGGCCGACGGTCTCGACACCAGTTGGCTGTGGGACGTGCCGTTCGAACGCCTGGTCGGCCGCTCGGTGGTGGCCACCGGCGACCGTCGTCTCGATCTGGCCGTGCGGCTGCGCTACGCCGAAGTTGCGCATACCGTGGTCTCGGATCCATTGGCGGCCCTCGACCGCGCCGTCGAGATGCATGCGGGCTGCGACTCGCCCCGGGTTCCCTCCGACCCGTCGGCTGCACCGCCGACCCTGGCCCGGCCCCGTCCCATCGAGTTCCTCGGGAACTACACCGCCTTCGCCGATCTACGGAGACGGCTGTGAGCCCGGGCGATCGCAACTCGGCATTGACAATCGCCATCGTCTTCCCCGACCTGCTCGGTACCTACGGGGACGGAGGGAACGGGATCGTGCTGGCCCGTCGGGCCGCGTGGCGGGGCATGGGCGTCGAATTGGTCCAGGCCGGTTCGGGACGCCCCCTGCCGTCAGCGGACATCTACTGCATCGGTGGTGGGGAGGACGGTCCGCAGGTGCGGGCGGCCACGTCGCTCAATGAGGATGGCACGATGGCCCGAGCGGTCGAACAGGGTGCGGTGGTGTTCGGGGTGTGTGCCGGATACCAACTACTGGGACGTTCGTTTCCCGACAGCACGGACCGGGCCCATGACGGCCTCGGACTCCTCGACATCACCACTCGGAAGGGGACCGGCCCCCGGGCGGTGGGGGAGCTGGTGGCCACCATGGCCCCGGATGCACCCCACCAAGCTGGCGGTGCCGCGCTTCCCCGGCTCACCGGCTTCGAGAATCACGGTGGCGTGACCTCGGTCGGTCCTTCGGCGCGGGCCCTGGCCCGGGTGGTCCGGGGCGTAGGGAACGGCGGAGGCGACGGAACCGAAGGCGCCTGGTCCGGTCGGGTGGTCGGCACCTACCTGCACGGACCGGTGTTGGCCCGAAACATCGCGTTGGCCGACCTGTTGTTGGGATGGGCGGTCGATCCGTCGGACTCGCCCGAACCGTTGCCGCCTTTGGACGATTCGGAGGAGACGGCGCTCCGCACCGAGCGGCTCCGTGCGGTCGAGCGGTCAGACCGTGGTCATGTGGTCTCTCGTCTCTTCCGGGCAGGGCGCTGACCGCTCCCTCGGGTGTTGGCGCGACGTCACGCCGAAGGTTGCGTTCTCAGTGGGTCTTGCGGGGCCATTCGACGCCGTCATCGGTGTCTCGGCGATCGGGCGCGGCCGACAGCATCCACGACCGTCGCCAGGCCGCGCCGTCCGGCCCCTGCAGCGACGGGGTGACCCCGGCGGCAGCCTGCTTGCGAGCGGTCCACCAGTCCGAGCCGGCCTCGTTGGCCATGGTGGCCACCGCCGCTTCGATGCGGGCCCCGAAGCGGCGGGCATCTTCGCCCTCTTCGGGCCACAGCGGGGTGCCGAAGGTGATCGTGGTCCGGGTCCGGCGCACGCCGCGCTGGCCCTTGGGGAGGATGTGCCGGGTGCCGTCGAGGTGCACCGGCACCACGGGCCGGCCGGTACGGGCGGCCAGATAGGCCGCCCCGCCCCGGAAGTCCTGAGCCCACCCGTCGGGGGAGCGCCCGCCTTCGGGAAAGATCAACAGGTTCCAGTCGTCGCCCAACAGCTCGGCGGCCAGGTCGGCGGAACGCCGGTTGACCTTGGTGCGTTCGATGGGGATGGCGGCCAGAAGAAGGGACCAGGCATCGGCCTTCCATCGGCGGTCGAAAAAGTAGTCGGCGGCCGCTGCCACCACCGTGCGGTGCCGGAATCGCAGGGGGAGGCAGCTCAGGAGAAGGGGCGTGTCGGCATGGCTCGCGTGGTTGGCCGCGAAGATGACCGGAGCCTCGAGCCCGGCGAGGGCCTCGCCACCGCGGATCAAGGGCGAGGCGATCACCCGGGCCAGCGGGCGGGTCACATTGTCGAGCACCATGGCCCGGGCCAGGCGCGCCGGATACCTCCGCGCCCAGGCAGTGTCGTAGTAGACGCCCAGCTCGGGGGTCGGTGCGGGCCGGGGCACCGAGGCCGGCCAGCTGGGGGCGGCCAACGGGAACTTCTGCCTGCCGACCCGGGAGGTGATAGCCGAGGGCCGGAGACGACGCAGCACCTTCCCCCTCCCGCCGGCGGACCCCAAGGCGGCGTCGGTGCGCACCGCCCGGGTGGCCCGCAGGGCGTTCGAGGACCGCGTCCTCTCCGTCACTGCACGTCCGCCATGAGGATCGGGGGGTTGTGGAGATGGGTGAGTGTCGGCGAGGTGCCCACGATGTCCTTGGCCATCTCGAGCGCGTCGGACAGCGTCGATGCGGCCCGGAATCCCATGCGGTGCACGGCGGCCTTATCCCCTCCGACGATGATCACCCCGCCGAGATGCTGGAGGGCGTGAGCGCACCAGTACCACATGTAGAAGGGATGCACGCCGTGGTAGGCGTGGCCGGTGCGGTAGAGATGGATGTACCACGGGTCGGTGGCGAACGACTTCTCGAACCGGTCGGCGATCTCGATCGGGTCGGTGGTCTGGCTGAGTACCTGTTCGAAGAAGTCGATGTAGCTCGGGTGGTGCACCGGGTTGAACTCCCACGGGGTCGGATGGGTCATGATCACCACGCCGCCCTCGCGTACCAGTGGTTTGCCGCGGTACATGTTGAAGTAGTAGCCGAGGCCGAGACAGGCCACGAGGATCGGGTTGAGTATCGAGTTCACGTTGTACGGGCTGATGTAGGGGAGGCCCATGGTCAAGATATCGGTCTGGCCTTCGACGATCACGCCCTGCTGGTCCCAGACGTTGTCGGTGGTGATGGCGTGGACGGCTTCCACCTCGCCCGCCTGCACCGAGGTCATCCGGTGGGGGGCTTTCACCGAATGGAAGATCTGGCGCGCATAGCGCCGCGGGGTGTGGTCGAGCGCTTTCGACGCGGCCAGGTAGCCCATCCGGTCCTTGACCCCCCATTCCCACTCGCGCTTCTGCAAGAAGGAGAAGGCGGTGGGGAAGGTGTCGTTGTTGAGCGTGGTCTCGATCTGGAAGACATTCACGCCGCTGTCGGCGATCAGCCGCCCCATTCGCCAGTTGGCCGAATGCAGTTCGGAGTGGTGCTGGTCCATGAAGGACTTGCTCTTCTGCATGGTGAGGGGGTTGTGGTGATGACGGAGGCTCTTGTAGCTGGCCAAGCCGGTGGCCACGCTCTTGTGTCCGCCGTCCATGGTCACCAGGTTGATATTGACGTAGACCAACAGATCGCCTTCGGCGGCGCGTTTGTTGATCTCCACGTCTTCGCCGTGATCGGTTATCCCCAGGTGGGTGAGCGCCTCGGGGTCCTCGGCATCGTGTTGGGTGAGCAGGCCGTTGGGGGCGAACGCGTCGTAGATCCGGTCGCCGATGGCGTGGCGCAGCTCCGGTTCGGTCATCCGTCGATGCAGGGCGAGGGCCACGATGAGGGCGACGTTGTCCACGCCCGCCTCGGCGGCCATGTCCAGAACCTGCTCGATGACCAGCTGGCGAATGTCCGGGCGCTCCATGGGCGGCAGCGGAAGGGAGATGTCGTCGAAGGCGATGGTCAGCTTCATGCCGGGGTAGAGCAATGCGGGCAGTGGGTCCTTGTCGCCCACCGGGTGGTTGAGGGCGGCTCGAATGGCGGCCGAGGGATCCTTCAGCGCCTCGATCGGTTCGGGCGCATAGATGACACGGCTGCCCTCCGGCAGGCGTTCGAGGCTGAATCGCTCGCCATGCCAGAAGAGGGTGGGCGGCGTCGACTGGTCGACTTCAAGTACGAATCCGGGCCTGGGGCTCATCGGATGCTTCCTTTCCGGTTGCGAA
>JADGOF010000253.1 GCA_017883105.1 Acidimicrobiales bacterium | reverse complement strand
CTTCTCGCAGATCTCGAAGTCGGCGATCACCCCGTCCTTCAACGGGCGGATGGCCTGGATGTGACTCGGCGTGCGGCCGATCATCCGCTTGGCCTCCGCGCCGACGGCGAGCGGGCGGCCGTCCTTCACGTTGACAGCGACCACGGAGGGCTCGTTCAAGACAATGCCCCGCCCGCGTACATAGACCAACGTGTTGGCAGTGCCAAGGTCGACCGCCATGTCGCGGCCAAGAAGAGAAAAACCATTGTCGCGCATCAGAGATGCACTCCTCCGTCGATAATCGGTCGGGACTTCGCGAGTGCGTCGGAACTCACCTGGGCTCCGCTGCACTCGTGCTTGACTGCAAGCGGCATCTGCCCATCAGGCTACGGGAATCAGAGGGTGGGCACAAGGTCGCCCCTCAGGGGCGGAGACCCGACGCCCCGTGTCGGACCGGCAATTCGCCAGGAACCGGACCGTACTGGGTTCACTCACGATACCTGTCCGGCCACATTCCGTGACATCCACCCGCACGGGCGGCCCGAACTCAGCTCAGTCCGGGGAAGAAGATCCCGATCTCCCGGGCAGCGGACTCCGGCGAATCGGAGCCGTGGATGAGGTTCTCACTCATCTCGGTGGCAAGATCACCGCGGATGGTGCCGGGGGCGGCGTCCACCGGATTGGTCGCTCCCATCATGGTGCGCACGATCTTGTAGGTGTCTTCGGGTCCCTCCACCACCATCACCAGCGCCGGTGAGCGGGTGATGAACACCACCAGTTCATCGAAGAACGGCTTCCCCTCGTGCTCGGCGTAGTGGAGACCGGCGGTCTCCTTGCTGATCGTCCGCAGTTCGGCCGCCACCAGGCGGAGTCCCCTGCGCTCCATGCGGCCGATGATCTCGCCCAACAGGCCTTGTTCGAAGGCGTCGGGCTTACCGATGACAAGAGTTCGTCCCACGAGCGAGGCAGGCTAGTCGACACCACACCCAGTGTCAGACCCGCCCGACGGTCAAGCCGTGCCGGGGACCAGCAGCCGTCGGGCGTCCGCCACCACGTAGAGCGACCCACAGACCACCACCCGATCGTCGGGTCCGGACCGGCCGACCGCCAGGGTCACCGCCTCGGCCGGCGACCCGGCCACCGTCACCTCCATCCCCAGCCCCGACGCGGCCTCGGCCACCACCTCCGCAGGCAGAGCCCGGTTGGAGTGGGGGGCACAGGCCACCACCGACCGGATGCCAGCGGTGAGCAGTGCCTCGAGCATGGCGACGGGATCGCGACCGGACAGCATGCCCACTACGGCGATGGCCTCCCCGTCCACGCTGAACTCCTCCACCAGCGAACGGGCCAGTACGATCATGCCCGCCGCGTTGTGGGCCCCGTCCACCACGACCAGCGGATGTCGGCCGATCACCTCGAGTCGTCCGGGGACCCGCACGGCCGAGAAGGCGTCCTCCACCACGTCCTCGTGCAGGGGGGCACCGAAAAACGCCTCCACGGCAGCTATGGCGCAGGATGCATTGTCCCCCTGGTGGGCGCCGTGCAGCGGCACCAGCAACTCCCCGTACGCACCTCCCGGGGTCCGGACATCGATCAGCCGACCACCGACGGCCAGGCGGTTCGCCGTGCAGGCGAAGTCCTGCCCCCGGACCCAGACCCCGGATGCCCCGGCCGCACCGGCCACCTCCTGCAGCAGGGCGACCAGGGTCGGATCCGACTCCCCGATGACCACCCGGCTCCCCTCCTTAAAGATGCCGGACTTGTCTCGGGCGATGTCCTCGAGTGTCGGTCCGAGCACCTCGGTGTGGTCGTAACTGATGTTGGTCACCACGGCCACATCACCATCGACCACGTTGGTGCAGTCCCACTGCCCGCCGAGCCCGACCTCGACCACGGCGACATCGACCGCCTCGTCGGCGAACCAGGCCAGGCCGGCTGCGGTCAGCAGTTCGAAGCGGGTGGGGCGGTCGTCCATCATCGGCTCGAGCCTCGCCAGTGACTCGAGCACCTCGACGAAGGCGCCGCCGTCGATCGGCTCGCCGTTGCGGGAGATCCGTTCGTTGACCCGGGTCAGGTTGGGGCTTGTATAGGTGCCCACCGACAGTCCCTGGGCACTGAGCAGGGAGGTGGCCATGGCCGCCGTCGAACCCTTGCCATTGGTTCCGGTGATATGCACGGAACGGTAGGCGGCCTGCGGGTCACCGAGCAGCCCCATAAGGATGCGCATGCGGTCCAGCGTGGGCAGGGACTGCCGGGACGGCATGGCCGACTCGAAGTCGATGTGCGCGTCGAGCCACGCCAGGGCGTCGGGTAGGTCGTCGAAGTTCATGGCGGGGCGAGGGATCCGGTTGTTCGGCTGCTGACGCCGGCTATGCCGGGCGCCGGCGGTGGTTCGGCCTTAGGAGGCAGCCCGGCGGCTCCGGGCAGACTTGGCCGGCGGGCTGTTGAGCGGCACCAGGGTCGGGTGCACCTTGTCGAGCACCACGGCCCGATCGACCACGCACTTTGAGATATCCGTGCGACCGGGCAGGTCGTACATGACCTCGAGCAGGACCTCCTCGAGAATGGCCCGCAACCCCCTGGCCCCTGTCCCCCGCAGCAACGCCTGTTCGGCCACCGCTTCGAGCGCATCGTCGGTCAGCTCGAGCTCGACATGATCGAGCTCGAAGGTGCGTTTGTACTGCCGGGTGAGCGCGTTCTTCGGTTCGACCAGGATGCGGATCAGCGCCTCCTTGTACAGATGGGACACCGCCCCCACCACCGGGAGCCGGCCGATGAACTCGGGGATCAATCCGAACTTCATAAGATCCTCGGGGAGCACGTGGCGGAGCAGTTCGGAATCGTCCCGCTCGGACGCCTTGCGGACCTCGGCCCGGAAGCCCATACCCTTCCGTCCGATCCGGTTCTCGATGATGGAGTCGATACCGGCGAAGGCCCCTCCGCAGATGAAGAGGATGTTGGTGGTGTCGATCTGGATGAACTCTTGATGGGGATGCTTGCGCCCACCTTGGGGAGGAACGGAGGCGGTGGTCCCCTCGAGGATCTTGAGCAGAGCCTGCTGCACCCCTTCGCCGGACACGTCCCTGGTGATCGACGGGTTCTCCGACTTGCGGGCGATCTTGTCTATCTCGTCGATGTAGATGATGCCGGTCTCGGCCCGCTTCACGTCGTAGTCGGCAGCCTGGATGAGCTTCAACAGGATGTTCTCGACGTCCTCGCCGACATAACCCGCTTCGGTCAGGGCGGTGGCGTCGGCGATGGCGAACGGGACGTTGAGCAGCCGGGCCAGGGTCTGGGCCAGCAGCGTCTTGCCGCAACCGGTCGGGCCGAGCAGGAGGATGTTGGACTTGGACAGCTCCACGTCGTTCTCGTGATTGCCGTTGTTGCCGGCCTGGACCCGTTTGTAGTGGTTGTAAACGGCAACCGACAGGATCTTCTTGGCATACTCCTGCCCGATCACGTAGTCGTTCAGGAACTCGTAGATCTCCTTCGGCTTGGGGAGTTCTTCGAACGAGAGCTCAGTGGTGTCGGCCAGCTCTTCGGCGATGATGTCGTTGCACAGTTCGATGCACTCATCGCAGATGTAGACACCGGGGCCGGCGATCAGTTTCTTCACCTGCTTCTGCGACTTACCGCAGAAGCTGCATTTCACCAGATCGCCACCGTCTCCGAATTTCGCCACGTCGGTTCCTCTTGTCCTTCTGTCAGTGGTCCCTGTTGCTTATCCGTGCGTGTTGCTCAATCTGCCCATGCTGTCCGAGGTGGACCGGTCTCCCGACACCTCGACCCCTCACTGTGTTCCCCACGGTGGTGCAACGATCCACCCCCGTGTGCTTCTACGACCCAACTCTAGCGGCTGGATCAACCGTAACGGCCCCTCCGGCGCCGGGTCAGGCCGCGCCGACCGCTTCGATCGGCTGCGTGTCCCGCGCCGTGATCACTTCGTCGATCAGTCCGTAGGCGACCGCTTCGTCGGCCGTCATGATGAAGTCGCGGTCCGTGTCCTTGGAAACCCTCTCCGTGGTCTGACCGGTGTCGTCGGCCAACATGCCGTTCAAGAGATCGCGCATGCGCAGGATCTCTTTGGCCTGGAGCTCGATGTCACTTGCCTGCCCCTCGACACCGCCGAACGGCTGGTGGAGCAGGATGCGGGCGTGGGGAAGGGCGAAACGCTTGCCCCGGGTGCCGGCACCGAGCAGCACGGCCGCAGCGGACGCGGCCTGTCCGAAACAGAACGTGGACATGTCGGGCTTGATGTACTTCATCGTGTCGTAGATGGCGAAGAGCGCGGTGATGTCACCACCCGGCGAGTTGATGTA
>JADGOF010000252.1 GCA_017883105.1 Acidimicrobiales bacterium | reverse complement strand
TTCCACCTGTCACGAGAGCACGAACGCGTTCACCGGTCCCGTTACGCCGACAACGTCGTCCCCATTGCTGCATGACGTCACTTGAGAAGAGCCACACCCGACTGGTCTCGACGACCAGGGATCTGGTTATGCAGAAGGGTGTGAGGAATCATGCATCGCTTGCTCGCGAACGAATGCTCGACAGAAACGGAGACACCATCGTCGGGTTCCTCTGCACGTGCGGAAAGTCCGGCGAAGTTCCTTCTCCGCCCTCTCAGCTCATTGATTCAGTGGCAAGACCTATCTCACTGGAGGTTGACACAGAGGGCCTCGAACGCGACGGGCTGGTGAGCCGCAGCGTCGACAAGGAGGATCGCCGCAGCTCTTTCGCGGCGCTCACAAGAGCCGGCCATCGGCGACTAAATGAATCGCGTCCGACGCACAACGAGGTGGTCCGCACCCATCTCACGCGGCGACTGAGCGATACCCAGCTTGCGACGCTCGGAGCAGCGTGGGAGACGATCCTCGAGTCGTGAACGAATCGAATCCGGCGGGCGCGTCGTCGAACGATGCCATGTGGAGCGCTCACCGCAGACCTACCGTTCGAGGAGATCCTCAGGCGCTTGGAAACCCAGCGACCAGTGGCGATCGCGGCCTTCGCCTCCATGCTGGTCCGGCTCGCCGAGGCGAAGCCGGACGAGCTGCTCACGACCGAACCTTTCGTGCTCAACGCCACCTCCGAACCGCCCTACCGCGAGCCGCTTGCTCTCGCCAGTGTCAGCTAGCGAATCGAAACTCATGATGGATGCAAGTCGAGCGGATAAGCGCCAGGATCGGCGGCGAACGCCTGACTGCAGCCGGCACAGCAGAAGTAGACCGTGCAGCCGTTATGGACCAGGTGAGCACCGGCGTGTACCGGATCGATCGTCATCCCGCAGACCGGATCGAGGGTTGCTCCGGCGTCCGGGCCAGCAGCGGTGGGCGCGGGCGTGACATTCGAGCGCATCGTTCCGTCGTGGTGTGGGCCGGCCGTGGCCTGCATCTTGGTGAACCGGGCGGGGTCAGCCTCGAAGCGAAGACGGCAGTGGTCGGAGCAGAAGTAGACGGGGTGACCCTCGTGGAAAGCCGAGGCCGGTGCGTTGGCCGTCTCGACCTGCATGCCACAGACTGGGTCGAGGGCGTATCCGCTACCGCCACCTAGTTGTTCGCGGTTCCGGTAGGTCCAGTAGAGGAGACCGAACAGGGCCAGGAAGATGAGGTTCAAGTAGGTCGTGTAGTTCCACTGGAAGTGGGCTGGTGCCACTGTGGCCGGCCGGCTGGTGGGGATGATGTCGGCGAGGAAGAAGATGCCCTCGGTGACGAGGCCGGCCGTTGCCATGACTGCCCAGAAGACGGCCAGCATTCGGATGGTGAGTCTCGTGCCGTAGTAACGGCGGTAGATGAGGAGCAGGGGAAAGGCGATGAGGTCGGCGAAGATGAACGAGATCACGCCGCCAAAGGAGATCCCACCGTGCCACAGCGCTGCAGCGAGCGGCACGTTGCCGATCGAGCAGACGAAGCTGATGATGGCGATGAAGGGACCCACGATGACGTTCTCGAGGCTGGTCCAAAAGCCGTGTCCGTGGAGGAAGACGACGTTCCAGATATGGGTGGGGACCATGACGGCTAGGAAGCCGGCGACCGTGTAGCCGATCACCAGCTCCTTCCTGAGCATGGTGAGGTCGGCCATGGTATACGTCGCCGCATTGGCCCAGCCCCCCTTGGACCGGAGCTTTATCCCCCAGGGCTCGCCTTGCAGCTCCGTGTTCTCCTCGAGCCCGTGCCCGCGGCCGCCTGGTGACTCGGCAGCCAGCCGCTCCCGTGCCTCGAAGATCATTCGGCCCCGAAACCACAGTCCACCGAGGACGGTGAGGAGCGCGACCATGATCGCTCCGCCCACAAACTCGGCGGCGGCGAACTGCCAGCCCATGAGCACAACCAGCACGATGCCGAGCTCGAGGACCAGGTTGGTGGAGGCGAACATGAAGACCATCGAGGCCACGAAGTCGGCACCTTTGACGAAGAGGGACTTGGACATTGCCGATGCCGCGTACGAACAGGACGAGGAGACCATGCCGTACCCGCTCGCCCGGGCGATCGACTTCGGGCCGTGGTCACCCATCTTCTTCTGCATCGACTCCCGGCTCACGAACGCCTGGACCGCGCCGGACAGCCCGAACCCGAGGATCAGGGGCCACAGCGTCTCCCAGAACATGAAGAAGCCCTCGCGCAGGCTCCGTCCGATCGAGTCGACGACGGCGACGTGGGCGACGAGCAATCCGGTCACGACCGCACCAGACGGGCGATGGCTGCCGATGCCTCGGTGAGTTTGGCCGTCGCCTCGTCGCCTCCGTTACGGACAGCGTCCGACAGGCAATGGGCCATGTGCTCGTCAAGCAACACCAGTGCCACGGACTGGAGCGCGCGGGTGGCGGCCGCCACTTGTTCCAGGATGTCGATGCAGTACCGGTCGTCGTCCACCATGCGCTGGAGGCCCCGGATCTGGCCTTCGATCCGGCGCAGTCGCTTCTGGACGAGGGCTTTCTTGGCGCTATAACCGGGATGTGCGTGCTCAACCATCACTATACCCCCTAGGTGTATAGAGCCACTCTAGCCGGATGAGCAAAACGGACCCCCAGCCGGGGTCTGGCCGACGGCTTGCGATCGGGACGTCAGGTGACTGTCAAAACGGCGAACATCCCTGCGGCGTAGTGCCATGGCTCGTCGCAGACCAACTCATAGCGACCTGGCTTCAAGGTCATCGTCGTCCATCCGACGCTGCCGGGGGCGATGCCATCTCCGGTGCTCGAAGCACACGAACGGGACGCTTCTCCCAGGCTCTGGGACTCGTCTATCTTCCCGTCGGTCCCGGTCGGCCTGGTCCCAGGGCCGTCGGAAGCCAGTGGCACTACTACCATCTCGTGGACGAGTGCGCCACCATTCGACACGACGAAGGAGATCTGGCCGGCGGCCACGGTGCTGGGGGCCGCCCGCACCGTCGCCATCATCGGCGCATGGCCCATCATCGATTCGCCGGCATCGGTGACTGTGACGTCCACGGTGGTGTGGGACGGTTGAGGTACCAAGCACGGGACGGCGCCGAAGGCGCCGTTAGCTGGGGAGGACTGTCTGGTGGCCACTACGCCGACCAACGCGGCAGAACCTACGACCAGGGCCAGGACGGCAACAGCTGAAGCGATGATCAGGCTGCGGGCGGCCACGCCCCCGCGCTCGCTCACCCGGTCCCCTTGAGCAGGTACCGCAGACGTTTGTACTCCTCCTCGTCGATCTTCCCCCGGGCCAGGCGCTCATCGAGGATCCGAAGTGGGTCCGGGCCGGTCGCAATGGGCGGGGGAGGCCGGGGGTCGGAACGGCTCCCTCTCTGGTGGAGGAGGGTGACGATGATCCAGGTAAGTGCTCCCCAGAACACCAGCATGGCAACGATCATGACGATCCACATGCCCCAGTGCCCGCCGCCATTCCCGTGTCCGTAGTACATCACGACGGTGACCTCCCAGTCATCTGGTTTCCCACACTCATCATCGGTCGCCCGGGGCATCCTCAATAGAGGAGACGGTCACGAGCAGTCATGAGGCGGCGGGTCCCTCGTGGTCGGGTCGGGACCATGTTGCGGGCGACCCGGCGCCTCCAGTACACGAATGGGACACAGGGCAAAGTTCCTGAGCTGACCCAATGGTCCGGAGGTTGGTCTACCCAGTCCGGGTTGACCGGCACCGGCGGGGAGGCGGCGCCGGGGACTTCCTTCGGGCCCGGGCCTTGCCCAAGTGGTCGGCTGAGGAAAGTTTCGTGGCTAGCGACCAGTAGGCGCTGAGGAGACTTGGAGCAGTCGGTGGTCGGGTGTGAAGAGTCGGCGCTGTACCCCTAGGGCGATCACGGTGGTCGTGGTTGCGACGGATCCGAGCACCAGGTACATGACCGCTGCCTGGACGAGCACGGCATCGAGCGGACTGGTGCCGGCCAAGATCAGGCCGGTCATGGCACCTGGGAGCACGACGAGCCCTACCGCTTTGGTTGTTTCGATCTGGGGAATGAGCGCGGTGCGTAGCGCACCTCGTACGTAGGGTCTCGCTGCGACGTGTGCAGGTTGTCCGAGGGCGAGACGGGCCTCGATCTCGTCGCGCTTGTCGCGAAGCTCTTCGACGAGCCGTCTCCCGACGAGCACGGTGGCGGCGAGGGAGTTCCCGATCATGAGACCTGCGAGAGGGATCAGCGTGCGGACGTTGAGCTGGAACACTCCCAGGCCGAAGAGCACGCCGAGAGTGAG
>JADGOF010000251.1 GCA_017883105.1 Acidimicrobiales bacterium | reverse complement strand
CGGTCCGGCGTCCTACCCGCACCGCCAAGGTGCGCTTCCCGCTCACCGAGTCCGTCCCGATGTCGCGGAGATTGTTGGCCAGCAGGAGTCCGGTGGCCACCAGGCCGACAACCACTGCGGCGAACCACACCACGGCCTCGTCGATCCGCAGGGTCTGGACGTAGTACGTCCCGACGGTGGCCACCAGGCCGAAGAAGACGAACACGAACAGTTCCCCCAGACCGGCGTACCCATAGGGCCGGGGGCCACCGGTGTAGAACCATCCGGCGAGAAGACAGGTGGCCCCAACCAACAGGATCCACCATGACGTGGCCCAGGCCAGCGCCATGCCGACCGCTCCGGCCACCCCGAAGGCGATGAATGCGGCCCGTTTCACCGCGCTGGGCGAGGCCAGGCCCGTGGCCACCAGTCGCACCGGTCCGACGCGAGCGTCGTCGGTGCCGCGGATGCCGTCGGAGTAGTCGTTGGCGTAGTTGGTGCCGATCTGGATTGACAGGGCCACCACCAAGGCACCGAGGGCGCACCACCACGGGTTCACCCCGCCGAACTGCGAAGGCAGGCCGACACGCCCTGTCACCGGCGCGTAGGCGACCCAGCCAAACGCGCGGTGCGCCAGGGTGTGGACAGCATGGGCGGCGGCTGTCCCCACCAGGACCGGCACGATTGCCGCCGGAAACGTCCGCGGCCGGGCACCAAGCACCCAGCGCTTGACCGGGCCGGGCGACGCGGGCACGGCCTCGGCTGGGACGACACCGTCGGCGGTCACACCTGCCACCGATCCGGCCATCGGCTGCTCACGGACGCCGGGGGAAGCGACCGAAGTCCGGTGGGCGGTGCTCCTGGAACGCGTTGCGGCCCTCCTGACCCTCTTCGCTCATATAGAAGAGCATCGTGGCATCACCGGCGAACTGTTGGAGCCCGGCCAGCCCGTCGTCGGCCGCATGGAGCCCACCCTTCAGCATCCGCAGGGCCAACGGTGAGAGGGCCAACATCTGGCGGCACCAGGCCACCGTCTCCCGCTCGAGATCGGCCAGCGGGACCACCTCGTTGACCAGTCCCCAGTCGAGCGCGGTGACCGCGTCGTACTGACGACAGAGGAACCACACCTCCTTGGCCCGCTTGAGCCCGATTGTCCGGGCCAGCAGGCTGGCCCCGTAGCCGCCGTCGAAGCTGCCCACCTTGGGGCCGGTCTGCCCGAAGCGGGCGTTGTCGGCTGCAATCGAGAGATCGCAGACCAGGTGGAGGATGTGCCCCCCGCCGATGGCATAGCCGGCCACCATGGCCACCACCGGCTTGGGCAGGCGGCGGATCTGGATCTGCAGGTCGAGGACGTTGAGCCGACCGATACCCTGGTGGGCCACGGCATCATCACCGATATAGCCGTCGTCTCCGCGGATCTTTTGGTCGCCGCCCGAGCAGAAGGCATCCGGGCCCTCGCCGGTCAGGATGACAGCCCCCACCGATGGGTCGTCCCGGGCGATGGCAAAGGCATCCGCCAGCTCGAACAGCGTCTGCGGCCGAAAGGCGTTGCGCACCTCGGGACGGGCGATGGTCAGTTTGGCCATCCCGTCGGCCACGTCGTAGTGAATGTCCTTGTAGTCGCCCCGGCGGTCCCATTCTGGCAACGGCAGGGACCGGAAGCGTTCCACTGGATCAACCGGTGGCCCGACGATCACCGTCTCCGTCCCGGCACCGCCAGGGGTCGCACTTGCTTCCTTCTTTCCCGGTGCAACCATTCGACCAATCACTCCTAGAGTCGCTACTCGTATGGTCGCCTAGGCTACCTGCATGCCGGAGTTGGTAGCGCTCGATCTCCCGAACGGCCAGGGTTTTGTGACTGCCCTCCTCCGCGTCTGGGAAGCCGGTGACGCCGTCCTTCCCATTGATCCGCGGCTCCCCCGGCCCGCCGTCGAACACCTTTTGGATGTGCTTCGCCCATCCGCCGTCGTCGACATTGACGGGCGTCACCGCCGGCCGGACGGAGAGCCCACAGAACCAGGCGATGCACTGGTCATCCCCACCAGCGGCACCACCGGCGAGCCCAAGGGTGTCGTGCACACCCACCAGTCGGTGCAAGCCTCGGCGTTGGCCTCGTCCGCCCGGCTCGGTGTCGATCCCGCGACAGACCGGTGGGTGGCGTGCCTGCCCCTGGCCCACATCGGCGGTCTGTCCGTGGTGACCAGGGCCCTGGGCACCGGGACGCCGGTCACCGTGCTCGGGCGGTTCGACGCCCCGGAGGTGGAGCACCACGCCCGGAACGGCGCCACACTGATCTCCCTGGTGGCCACCGCCCTGCGCCGCGCCGACACTTCCGGGTATCGCACCGTGCTGCTGGGGGGTGCCGCCCCTCCCGAGCAGCTCGCCGGCAATGTCGTCACCACCTACGGCATGACCGAGACGGGTTCCGGCGTCGTCTACGACGGCCACCCCCTCGACGGGGTCGATCTTCGTATCGGTGATGGTCGGACCGGAACAGAGGGCGAGGTCCTGGTGCGCGGGCCCATGCTGCTCCGTTCCTACCGGGACGGGGTTGACCCGCGTCTGGTCGGGGGCTGGCTCCCCACCAGCGACGGCGGTCGGTTCGCAGACGACGGCACGCTGGTCGTCTTCGGTCGGATGGCCGAAGTCATCATCACCGGCGGCGAGAAGGTGTGGCCGTCTCCGGTGGAGAGTCTCCTTGCTGGACACCCGGCGGTCGACCAGGTGGCGGTATGGAAGCGGCCGGATCCAGACTGGGGAGAACGGGTGGTGGCCTGGGTGGTGCCGGTCGATCCGTCGTCACCTCCGGATCTGGGGACTCTTCGCGACCTGGCGGCGTCGCAGTTGGCCCCCTGGGCCGCGCCGCGCGAACTAGTGGTGGTCGCCAGCTTGCCCCGCACCACCAGTGGAAAGATCAGGCGTTCGGGGCTGGTCTGACTGGACGTGACGTCGGGTGGTCCAGGGCGCAGTCGCCCGCTCGGAAGTCACGTCTCACCCGAACATCCGCACCTTGTGTTCTGGGAATTTGGTCTACGTACTACACATACGTCATATGCATACGACGTAGAGCAATTCCCCAGAACAATGCCCACATGCGGGTAGTCGAGCAGCGGCCGCATCCGCTCGCATAGGGGACGGCTCTCGAGCGCGCGACTGTCAAGACAGCCCGCCGCTGGCCAGACAGAGGGCTCCGCCGTCGATGACCATGGTGTGGCCGGTGATCCACGAAGCCGCATCCGAACAGAGGAACAGCGCAGCGTTGGCAATGTCCTCCACCTCGCCGATCCTGCCGAGGGGCAGTCGCCGCGAAAGTGACTGCTCGGCCGGCTCCCACAGGGCGCGGGCGAACTCGGTCTTGACCAATCCGGGAGCCAGTGCGTTGACCCGCACCTTTGGCCCCAACTCTCCGGCCAGTTGGCTGGTCAGGTGGATCACTGCCGCCTTGGTCACGTTGTACCAACCGATGCCTGCCTCCACGGAGAGCCCGCCGATGGAGGCCAGATTGAGGACCACCCCTCCGTGTTCGGACATCCCGGCCCGCCACGCGGACTGCACCCACTCGAGGTAGCCGGTCTGGTTGACCCGCACCGTCTTGTCTGCCCGCCCGGTGTCGAGGTCCATGATCGGCCCGAAATAGGGATTGGTCGCGGCGTTGTTGACCAGGATGTCGACCGACCCGAATCGCTCGACCGTAGCGGCGACACATGCCTCAGCCTGTTCGGGATCTCCAGCGTTGGCCACCCGCCAGTCGACCTCCCCTGCCCGTCCACCTTTGGCCGCGTCGATCTCGGACGCCGATGCGGCCAGGGCGTCGGCCTTGCGAGACGAGATCATGACCGAGGCCCCCGCATCGGCGAAGGCCAGCGCTATGGCCCGGCCGATTCCCCGCGACCCCCCGGTGACCAATGCGATCTTTCCATCCAGTCGGAGCTCCATGGCGCACCACCATAGACAGCCCTCCGAGCGACCCGGATGCGAGCCGACGGCCCGTCGGTACCCACCACGGGCGACCATCGACCTCGGCACCACCACCTAGCATCATCGCTGTGAACCGTCTGGCCCATGAGACCTCTCCCTACCTTCGCCAACACGCCGACAATCCGGTGGACTGGTACCCCTGGGGCACCGAGGCCTTCGACCGGGCCCGTCACGAGAACCGACCGATCTTCCTCTCCATCGGCTATTCGGCCTGCCATTGGTGCCATGTGATGGCCCATGAATCGTTTGAGGATCCGGCCACCGCCGAGGCCCTCAACGCTTCGTTCGTCTGCATCAAGGTGGACCGCGAGGAACGACCCGACGTGGACGCCGTCTACATGGATGCGG
>JADGOF010000014.1 GCA_017883105.1 Acidimicrobiales bacterium | reverse complement strand
CCCCGAACCGGTGATGCCCAACAGGGTCTGGTAGCGGTCCCCGCGTTGGATCCCCTCGACCAGTCCGGCAATGGCCTGGGGCTGGTCCCCGGCGGGACGGAACGGCGAGACGACCTCGAAGGTGGGCACGCCCGTGATGGTACCGGTCCGATGTGACGGCGAAGCCGGTCAGTCAACCGCCTGTGGGTCCCTGCCGGGCTCCCCCTTGCGGTCGCGGAGCGCGACCAGATCAGCCCATACTCGGTCCACCTCGGCCCGCAGGTGGGATTCGTCTCCTGAGTTGTCGATGACCAGGTCCGCACCAGACAGTCGGGTCATCCGGTCCATCTGCGAGGAGATCCGGGCGCGGGCATCGGCTTCGGTCATCCCCCGCCGGGTGACCAGTCGCTCGAGGGCCACCTCGGTCGGGACGTCGACCACAATGACGGCGGCCAGCGCCAGCATCTCGCGGTGGATGTCCTTCAGGAGGGGGATGTCCATCACCACGATCTCGTCGGTGCCCGCGTAGCGGTCCTTTCGCTGGATCATCTCCACGCCGATGGCCGGATGGGTGATGGCGTTGAGGTCGGCCAGGGCCTCAGGGTGGCCGAACACCAGCTCGGCGACCCGCGGCCGGTCGATGTGGCCCTCGTCATCGACGATCCCCGCGCCGAACCGGTCGATCATCGGCTGGTAGGCCGGACCTCCGGGGGCGACCACTTCCCTGGCCACCACATCGGCGTCGATCAGGACAGCCCCGTGTTCCACCAACAGCGTGGCCACCGTGGACTTTCCGGCACCGATACCGCCGGTCAGTGCAACCGCGAGCATGACCCGACCGGACCCGATCAGGCCGGACGCCGGGGGCGCGATGCGGTAGCGAAGAGCACCATGGTGGTGCGGTCAAGGTCGTCGGTGACGAAGAAGTCGTCCGCGGTGATACCGGTCATGCCACCCGAATCGCCCCGGGCGATCACTTTGTAGGCGACCGGCAGGATGCGGGTGTAGATCCCGATGTACCACGATCGTGGAATGCGGTGCCGGAGGTCCAAGAAGTCCAATTTGAGCACCTTGTTGGCCTTGACCCGGCGGGCGGTGAAGTCAGCTTTGACGTGGGGGACCGCATCCATCCCCTGGACGGTCACCTGGTGGAAGTGCCGTTCGAGCAGGCTGCGCAGCTCGGGCGGCTCGAAGAGGTGGATGTGGAACGGGTTCTCGAAGTCGGCCGGTGCATTGGGGGTCAAGAAGAAGACCGTGCCGTCGTCCGCCAGCACTCGGGCTAGTTCCCGGACGTGCCCCTCAGGGTCGTCGAAGTGCTCGATGAGGTGGGAAGAGCAGGCCCACTGGAAGCTGCCCTCGGCGAATCCGAGGGAGAGGGCGTTCATCTGGGCCACCAGTAGGCCCGACGGCCTCCACCGCTGGCTCGCCGCGGCGACGGCATCGGCGCTGTAGTCGGCTCCGACCACCGTGCGATCGTCGGACAGGAATCGGGCCGACTCGAAGCCCTGACCGCAGCCCACGTCGAGCATCGTTCCCGAACCGAGGCGCTCGATCACCGTCCGGTAGCCGGCTGCGTGCAGCGCCAGCAGCGAATCGGGGGTCACCCCTTCCATCGGTCGCTCGCCGGTCAGGCGCTTGCCTGACCGCTCACGCCCGACCATGGCACCTGCGCCGGACGAACCCTTCGCCGAACTACTTTCGCTCATCTGGTTCCCTCACGTGTGGTGCTAGGTGGTCGCCGACCAGGTCAAGAGAGTTGCCCTCCCGATCCATCGAATGCTTACACTACCGACGGATCGGGAGGGGCGGGCACGTTAGCTCGATGGTTCGTGCCGATCGGCCGGCCCGGCTCGGGCACGGAACCGACGCACCGCCTCAAGGCCGGCGTCGGCGGCCAGTAGCAGCACGGCCGCCCACGCCAGGGTAGATGCACGATCGAAGTGGGTCGGCCACCCTCCGGAGGGATAGCGGTAGCGCTCCTGATGGACCACGACATCGAGTGCCGCGGCCATCATCAGTAGGGCACTGGACACCAACAGGATCGACCGGCCACGCCGGTAGGTCATGGCCACCAGCACCCCCGCGGTGACCACGGTCCCGCCGAACAGGCCCCCGAGCGTCCAGGCACCCAACCCCGCCACAATGGTTCCGACCGCGATGTGCGCGACGTGGGTCGATCGTTCCTCCCCGGGCCCGATGAACGGCAGGCGCAGGGCAATAGTCGACGCCGAAGCCATCGACCCCGCCATGTCGACCCCGTTCCCTGCCTTCTTTCGGCGCCGGCGCCATGGCCACCCGATTCCCACAATGGCCACGCAGGCCACCAGCGTCAGTCCCGAGATGACCAGGGCCAGGTTGACCATCGATTGAGGAGCGAAGTGCAGCGTGACGTCGAAGGATCCGTGGTGGCTCGCCTGGGCGAGCGCCTGCCGGTCGATGATCCAGCCATTGGCGAATCCGTCGATCAGCACCGGAGCCCCGAGGGTGGATCCCCCCGAGATGGTTGCCGTCCATCCGCGGTTGATGCTCTGTCCGAGTACCAGCGCGAACGGCACGGTGGCCCCTGACACATGGACGACCGTCGAGGTCGCCGAGGTCGAGCGCTCGGTGACCGTGGGGGCGCCTACGGACGCCGGCGGCGTGGGCGTCAGTGCACCGGCGCCGACACCCGGCTCAGGAGCATTACCCGGCGCCGAGTCCAGTACCGTCTGGTCGATGGTGAGGCCGGTGAGCGCCCCGTCCGCTGCCGTAAGGAGGTGTTGGCCGGCCGCCACCTTGACGCCTTGCAGATCGGGACCGCACATGGCGAGTGGCAGGCCGTCACCGTGGAGCGCCGCCTGCGGGGTGCCCGTCAAGGAGACCCACAGCGGTCGGCCGTCCAGGCGGAGCAGGTCGGTACGGCACGTGGAGGGAATCGTGGCCGGCAACGTGGGGGCCGGCACGCCGGGGATCTCGACGTCGGTGATGGCGATGGGCAGTGCGGTCTGCAGCGAGGTTTCGTAACTCGGCGTGGTGCGCTCGTCAACCCCGGAGAAGGTGATCCGTAGATCGGTACCGCCCAGGGAAGGGAAGGTGACGGGCACGGCGGTGACCGAACCGGCACCTGCAGTCACCGGGATGAGAGGAAGGGTCACCATGCGTGATCCCTCCGTGCTCGAGATGGTGACCGAGGTCGGCCGAGAGTGCTCGGCGTCCGACACCACGCTGAGGCCCAGGCGGCCGACGGTGACCGGGTGGGCGAACCGGTAGTCGAGCCACGAGTTCACCTGCGCCTGCGAGCCCAACCCCGGGCTCCAGGCGGTCGCGGGATCGCCGTCGAGGGTGGCACTGGCGGTGGCCGCCACGTCCCCGGGCATGCGACTGCTCGACGTGGCCTGCAAGACCCCGGAGGCGGTCAGGTTCCGTCCGACCGCCTGGTCGACGACATTGTCCGCGACCGCAGACGAGATACGCGCGGTGCCAGAGAAGGTGAAGGAGCGGGCAGTCGGCACGGCGAACTCTCTGATCATCGCCGCCTCCGGATCACTCCGTGGCGGAACGGGGGCGACCCGGAGGCGGGTCAGGATGTAGGTGAGGCGGTCCTGGTTCGACTTGGCGCCGGCCAGCTGCAGCAGGTCGTCGGGCATCTTGATGATCTGGGTGGCCTGGACGTGGCCGAGTCGTACTTCCGCCAGGCCCACCAGGCTCGACCCTGGCGGAGTGGAGGAGCCGGTCGACAGGTTGGTGGCGTCGATGGTGATCCGGAGGGTGCGGAAGGTCCGCGGCGAGAACTCCATGGTCTGGCCCGCCGCGGTGCGCGACGTAGGCCCCAGGTCGACCGTCACCGGCTGTTTGTCGTCGAAGGTGAGGGTGGCCTTGGTGATCCACTGGTTCGTGTAGTCGGCCTCGTTGGCCACGGGAATGGGTTGGACTAGGTTGACCGAGTTGGCCGTGGTCGGAGCACGCAGTGTCATCTGCCACCAGTCGGTGACCGGAACACCGGAATCGCCCTCGGTGGCCCACGCCGTTGCCAGCTTGCCGTCGAGGGCGTTGGCCGGGCGCCACTCCGATCGCAGGGTGAACGCGGTGCCGTAGGCGGAGGCGGACACCGAGGAGACGCCCTTGAGCACGGTGGTGGTCTGCGCCGCTGCTCCGGTACCGAGAAACAGGTTCAGCTGGGGATCGTTCTGAACGAACGGAGACGGTGGCTCGGTTGCCGTCTCGGTATATCCGGTGTTGTCATTCAGGCTGTTCCATTCGAAGGCCTGCTTGCGGTTGGAGTCCGTCACCACCAGGTCGACAGGACCGTGGAGCACCGAGCCCGCCAGTTTCCGGTTCTGGTCCAGCGTTCCGGCATAGAAGATCGTCGGATCGGTGGCGAGCAGTCCGACGTTGGCCGACTGGACCAGGCCGACGCCGTCACCGTCGACGACCAGTGGGTGCGTCAACGACTCGCCGCGCACGATGGCCCGGGTCTTCGGCACGGCGTAGGTGACGATGGGCGACGGTTCCTTGGTCGCGGGGGGAAGCCCGAAATAGGTCTCGTCGAGCATGGGAACCGAAGATCTGTTGACGGTGGGGGGGCCGAAGGACACGGGTGGCCCGAGTCCGGGAGGCGTGGTCGCCAGGTCGTGATGGACCACGGTGGGGCGGGGCGGGGCGTACCGCTCGTTGGCCTGGTCGTACTGGACGAGGACGTCCCCGGCACTCATCAAGCGGGCCACCGGGGCCAGGGCGTTCCAGTCCATGGTCCCCTCCTGCAGGGGGGCATCGAGCGCGTAGAGGAGGTCGGCGGTGGGCAGTGAGCCCTGGATCTGCTGCTCGCGGGTCACGAACGGCCGGTTGAGCACCGCCGGCCACACCGGGTCGATGGTGTCCCCCCAGCGGTAGGCCGCGAAATTCTCCCCTGGTAGGGCATAGACCCGAGTCCCGGGGTGCACCGAATTGAGGTAATCGGCCGCCTGGCGCACCGACGACGGAATACCGGCGGGCTGGACGAACTTGGCCACCACCGTGCGGCCGGCGAAGCTCGGTGCATCGGCGGCCAGTACCAGCACGATCAGAAGGACCGCGGCGGCCAGGCCCATCCGGGGCAGCCGGACGACCAGGGCCGAGACGCCCATGCCGAGGAGCACGGCCAAGCCCAACACCACGAGGGGCGTGGCACGGTCCGTCGACCGTAACGCCAGTCCCACCGTGGTGCGGGTCATGAACGTCTTGACGAGACCGCCGAAGGCCGTCGGGTGCTTGTAGGGGTAGGCGCCGACCGAGAGGATCACGCCGAGGGCGACCAGGCCGACGAAGTAGGCCCGGTACCGCCAACGGCACATCGCCGCCGCCAAGAAGGCGGCCACCGGCAGCACGTAGGTGAGGGCCACCAGTAGGAGCCGCTGGGTGAACTCTGCTGCCGCCTGGGTCCAGAGGCCGAGCCGGTCGCCACCGTAGAAGTACCAGTAGCCGAGTCCCCGGAGCACCTCGGCCGGGTTGGAAGTCGAGCTGGTGGCCTGGACGGACTCGGTGTAGCGCAGCACGTTGATGCCGAAAGCACCCTCCACGGCGAGGCCCACGATCCACCACAACGACACCAGAAGGCTCAGGAACCCGGAACGCAGCAGCGTCCCCCACGCCTGGCGGCCCGTGGCTTCTCGGGCGATGAACACACTAAACGGCAACCACAAGACCGGGGCGAGTCCCACATAGATCACGGAGCTGGCATTGATCCCACTGATGCATGCCACGGTGAACGCCACCAACGCGGGGTACCGCCATCCGGGCGCTCGGACCGATCGGATGACCAGGAAGAGCAGCAGGGGGAGTCCGGCGTACGGCAGGAGGATGACGGAGATCCGACCCGCGTACTGCATGACGTAGGGCGTGAAGGCGTACGCCGCTGCGGCCGTGAACGCCCCCACTCCGCGCGGTCCCTCGAAGTCCAGGGCCTTGGCCAACAGGACGACGCCGGCACCGGCCACGAAGATGATGGTCCCCAGCCAGAAACGTTGCGCCACCCACACGGGAACGTGGGCCAGCGACAACAGCCAGTAGTAGGGACCGGTCGGGAATAGGTACCCGATGTTCTCGTGGGTGACCGTACCCAATGCGACGTTGGGATCCCAGATGGATGTGGCGTTCCGGGTCCAGCGGCCGGGGTCGAGATAGAGGTAGGTCTTGGTGTCGTCCGAGACCACACCGGGCTTGGTGAGGAGCATCGGCACGTATGCCAACAGCGCGAGTACGGCGTAGGTCCACCGGTGGGCCGACTCCCCCTCTCGGGACCTACCCGCGTCAGGTGAGGGCGGCGAAGGGTCGGCGCCTTCCTGGGGCGCTTCGGCGAGGACCGACGAAGGGGCCGTCACCGCCGTGCGTCCTTCTGGGGAGGGACTGACACTTCCGGCTCCGCGCTTCCCGCGGAGATCTGACGACAAGGGAGACGGACCGCGGTGGAGGACGACAGGGAGACGGGCGCGTGCATCAGGTAGAGGTGGACGCCGGAGTGGCCACCGGTCGGACGTCGATCGGCCCGCCACCAGCGTGGGACGGCCGGCCGACCGGGTCGATCCCCGCGCATTTTGCAGTCCCGGGTCGATCCTGCGGCCGGTTCCTTCCGGGTCCTGAACGGGAAGAAACGGGGGTCATCGGGCGTTCACCCTAGACGACGACCACCCCGATCAGCTGGGTGCCCGACCGGGGAATCGACTACTGACGGGCGAGCGCTTCAGCGCCCAGAGCCGCCAAGGTCGCTCGTGCCGTGGCGTCCCAGGTGAACTGGGCCGAATGCTCGAGCGCCCCCACGCCCAGGCGTTTGCGGAGCACTTCGTCTCGCAGCACGGCCGACAGGCTGCTCAGGAGATCGTCGGCACCGTCCACCAGGATCCCCGACCGCCCGTCCACTACGGCATCCTGATGACCGCTGATTCTGGTGGCCACCGACGGGGTCCCGCAGGCTCCCGCCTCGGTGATGGTCATACCCCACCCTTCACGGAGCGAGGTCGACGCCACCACCCAGGCGTGGCGGTACAGATCGATCAATCCCGTTTCACTAACGTACCCCGGGAGCGAGAGCCAGGACTCGGCCCCTGCCTTGCCGATCAGCGCCTCGAGGGCCGGGCGTTCGTACCCTTCACCGGCGATGACGGCCTGCAACACCGGGACAGTCTGCTTCAACTTCACCAATGCGTCGATCAGGAGATGGAATCGCTTGACCGGTACCAGCCGCCCGACGCCGAGCACGAGGGGCACCTCCGACCGTTCGCCACCCGGCGAGAAATGCGCTTCGACCCCGGGTGGGATCACGGTCACACGGTCTGCAGGGATGCGGAGTTGCCCGACGATCTCCGCCTTGGAGGACGTCGACAAGGTCACGATACGACTGCGACGGTAGACGGGAGGGGCCAAGTGATGCTCCACCGCGTTGCCGAACTCGGCCAATCCGGTGGGCAGGACCATCTTCCACATTTCGGCGTGCACGTGGTGAAGGAACACGATGTGGGGGCAGTGTGCCCACATCGGAGAGAAGAACGGCATGCCGTTCCAGATCTCGATGAGGCCGTCACCGGTGCCGATCCGGCCGAGGGCGCCGGACAGCATGGTTCTCGGGAAGACCGAGTAACGCCCCGCCCGCCTGACCACCCGGTACCCGTTGCGACGCACAACGGTGCGGGAACCGGGCACCGACGAGGTGGTCATGGAGACATCGAGACCGGCCTCGGACCAGGCGGTGATCACTCGATGGGCGTGCAACTCCGAACCGCCCGCTTCGGGATCGTCGAAATCACGCCAGGCGACGATGTCGATGCGTCGCAACCCGGCCCGCTCCGCGATCTCCCCGATGGACATCCCGGCAAACGCCTGCAAACCACTCTGTCCGGAGGGTGAGGCCGCCTGAACCTGTCGCGATGTCGAGGGCTGTATATCGGAGCCGGCCGGGTGGGCGTCGCCGATGCCGGTCGTTTCCAGGTCGGGAACGGGAACCAGGCGCGGAAACCCACCGTCCCCTTCGCCGCTGCCGCCCGCCCCCGTTACATGCCTCATCCTCGGACTCTCCCCGTACCTGTTCCTCGGCTGCGGCCTGCCACCCACGGCTGGGAACAGTCTACCGGTCGGACATCAGCCACCATGGTTTCCACCGGGGTTACCGGGATGCGGCAGGGGGAATCGCGCTCCGGCCTCCCCAGGGAATCCAGTGCCGACCCCGATGCTTGATGTGGATCGCCACGAATGCCACGCCCATACCGAGGGCCAGCGCCCCCTGAACCACCAGGTCGGCCTGGGCGGTCGCCCCGATCTGGCCGTTGGCTGCTGCAACCAGGCCCACGGCCAACCCCGAACCACCCAACAGGAGGAGCACGATCCACCGCGAACCGGTGCCGAACAGGTAGTTGGTGATCAGAACGGAGAACGAGAGGCAGATCATCGCCGCCACCAGCGTGGCGAACGAAGGCGAGGCCGAACTCAACCTGGCCGAGAAGATAACGGTCAGGAACCATTTCGGGATGAAGATGGCGATACCGAGCAGCACGGCCGCCGGTACGGCCAGGAAGATCAGCGTGACACCGAGTTGGCGAACCGCATGCCCACCCTCGTTCCAACGGATGGTGGCCTCGGGCAGGAGGTAGGCACCAAGGGCCAGGGCGCCAAAGACCATCGCCTTGGAGGCCACGGATATTGCGGCATAGGGCCCGACGTTGGCGTGGTCCAGTCGGCCCAGCAGGATGACGTCGACGTTCTGGAGCAGCCCGAGCAGGGCCAGACCGACGAAGGCGGCGGAGACGTCGGCCAACAGCTTCCGCCGAGCCAGGATGTTCTCCGGCAAGGTGGCAAGGCCCTTGTGGGCCGGGAGGTCGTCGGGGATCCTCCAGGCTCGGGACGCCAGCCAGTGGGCGTGGGCGGTGGCGACCACCTCACTGATGAAGATGCCCAGCGCATACCCAGCCACACCCATGTGAAGCGACACCAGCCCGATGACGAATACGGTCCGGACCGCCCCCTCCATGAACAGGTTTCCGGCCAGTGCCCGATAGCTGCGATGAGCTTGAAGGAGGCCGCGGTCGACACTGAGGAGGATCCAGATTCCCGCGGCCACCAGGATGAGCACGATGCCCTGGCTGTTGGGCAGAGACAGTTGGTGGGCAATCCACCCCTGGAGGGCCAACACCAGCACCACTTCGACGGCGATGGCCGCCAACGCGATGCGGTGCACCTTGGATATCCAGTGCCTGACCAGATACCCCTGCCCCGATGTCTGCAACGCGGTCACCCGGCGCACCACGCCGACCAGGACGGCGGATCCGGGCATGGACAGGATGAAGAAGAGACCGAGTAGCTGGGCGATGTCGCCGTAGGCCTGGGACGTGACAAGACGGGCCACTGCCACCACCACCAGCGCTCCGGCCGCATTGACCACCAGCCCGGCGACGGCCACCGGACCGGCCTGGTTCAGGCCGGATCGGACCGAATCGCCACCGGTTGAGGTCCGATCCTCCGGCTCCTCTTCGGGCAGGGTGATCATCGGTCCGCCGGCGACGGCGATTCCCACCGCCGGCGCCAACGACACCGCCTCGTGGATCGGCTCCACCACGGTGTCGATCTCCTCGAGGATCACGTCGAGGCCCGGCCCGGATGCATCACCGTCGGGTGGGTGGTGCCTCGCATTCCCGTCGACAACTCCCGGGGAAGGTTCTTCGGGATCCCGCGGGCTCACGCGGTGCCCCTACAGGAGGACCGGACATCGGTCCAACGGCCGTCGCGTGAAGGTGCGGGCAGGCACGGTGCCCGCTTCCTCCCCGGAATCCATCGTCGATGACCGGCCGAGACCGTGGCGTGCTCCCCCATCACCCGGCGACGTTCCCGACTTCGCTGGTGCGGCGGGGCATGATCGGTGCATCGCGGCCGGTCCGCCCCGTCCCCGGTCCGCCCTGGTCCGCGTCGACCTCGTGATACTCCTCTTCGACGTTCACCGACCAGATGTCGTGGTGGGCGCCGTGGATGTTCTCGACGGTGAGCATCGCCGTGTACATCGAATGATCCTGATTGTTGTATTTGTGCATGCCGTTTCTTCCGACCGGGTGGACGTTGGGCGCATACTGTTCAAACCACTTCCGGATCACTTCCACATTCTGGCGGTAGACGTCGTCGTAGACCGGATAGGCCTTGGGCATCCGTACCACATACCCCGCTTCCACGTCCGATGCCTCGACCAGACCGATGGCGGCCAACTCCTTGGTCCCGAGCGCCACCAGATCCTCATCGCTGCAGGACCACAGATCGTCACCCTCGAAGACGAAGTACTCCATGCCCAGGCAGGTGCGGCCGTCCTTGACCAGGTACGGGGACCAGGATCCGAAGTTCTGGATGCGCCCTACCAACACGTCCGGAGAGTGGATGTAGATCCAGTTATCAGGGAAGCCCCGGTCTTCGGGAACGACCAGGGCAACGGTGAGGAAGTCCCGGTAGTGCAGGTCGTCGGCGGCACGGAGCACCTTCTCCGGCACCGGTGGATCCACGATCCGGGCCAGCGCGGTGAACGGCATCGACGAAATGACATGGGACGCAGTCAGTCGTTCCTCGGTGTCGCCGCAGGAGACGGTCACCGCCACCGCGGCACCGTTCTCCACATGGACCGTGGTGGCCTTGGTCTCCATCCGCACGGAGCCGCCCAAGTCGGTGATCTTCTCGGCACACCGCTCCCACATCATGCCGGGCCCGTATTTGGGATACTCGAACTCTTCGATGAGACTGGTGACCAGCTTGGACTTGTCCTGGCGTTTGCCGGCCAGTGAAGATCGGACCGGCTCCCACACCGCGTTCCACAACGACATGCCCTTGATCCGCTGTGCACCCCAGTCCGCAGACAACTCAGAGGCGGGCACTCCCCACACCTTCTCGTTGTAGGTCTTGAAGAAGTGGTCGAAGAGACGCCATCCGTAGTTGGAGACGATGTAGCCCTCAAGCGTGGTGAGGTCCTTCGGTGGGCGGATCCTCACCCACAGGAAGGACAGCCCACAGCGGAAGGCCTCGACGACGCCCAGGTTGGAGAGCGCGTTGCCCAGTTTGATGGGGTAGTCGTAGTACTTCCCGCCGTAGAAGATCCGGCTCATACGGGGGCGGAGGAGGAAGTCCTCCGGTGGGAGGATCTCGTGCCAGAACTCCTCCACCGGCTTCACCTTGGTGAAGAACCGATGCCCTCCGATGTCGAAGCGCCAGCCGTCCCTCACCACCGTGCGGCTGATCCCGCCCACCACGCTGTCTTCCTCGACCACCACCGGTGGTTCACCGGCGACCACCAGCTTGTAGGCAGCGGTGAGGCCGGCCGGCCCGCCACCGATAACGATCACGGGAGCAGGCATCGAACCCGAGGGGCTTCCTCCTGCCGTCCCAGTATCGTCGCCCTGCTCGTTTGGTGATGCCATTCTGCAATCCGTTCTCTTCGCTCGCATCGGCACCATAGGATGTGCCTGAGCAGCCTCGGCTGTGCTGGGGTCGCCAGCGCCTGTTGTACCTCACCCAGCGCCCCTGCGATGGAGGTTGCCCGAAGATGCTGGACACCGGATCATCGGAGCGGGACCGCCTTGGACGCTGTGGTCCCCATCATTGAACATCCGGGAACCTGAGGCGAATGACCCGCCTCCCACGGGATCCAGATGCCGAGCCACGCTGCCCGGGCACCTCGGTGGTTCAGTGCACCGGTGCAGGATACTTCCTCGGTCACCCAGTGCGGTACTCGTCGCGGCAGGCGAAGAGATCAGGGGATAGTCGGCGTGAGCTGCACCATCCACATCGGTTGGTAGAACCGTTTGACATCACCGGTGACCGTGTTTGTCACGTGGTAGGCGGGATCGGCCTCCAGTGTCTGGATCAGGCCTTCACACTTGAGTCCGAAGGTCTGATACTGGGGGGCCCACACGACGAAGATCTGGTGGCCGCCGCGGGTCGCCTGGGTCTCCACGTGCTGGGAAAAGGCGACCGGATCCCCCGCCGCCGATGCCGTGCCGTAGTCGACCCAGTTTACGAAGGTGGGACCCGTCCCCCGAGGGAACGTGGTCTGTTGGTACCGACCGCTCGGCAGGAGTCGGTCCACGGCAGGACCGAGTTGATCGGGGCAGTAGACCACGAGGTCCCCAGGCTTTCCCTGCCGGGCAATCTGCGAGGCGATCTGGCCGGCCTGGGTCCGATCGGTGGTGACGTTGGGAATGGCGCTTGTCAGTCCGGCAACCACGGCAACCGCCAGGACGCCCAACCGTACCCGCCGATCTCGGAACGTGTAGATACCGATGGCGACCAGCAGGATGAGGGGAACGAACACCACGGACGCATACCGGGCGTCGAAGGTGCTGTTGAATATGAGGCCTCCGAGGATGGCCGCGGCCAGTGTTCCTGCCACGGCCACTCCCACCGGGCGTCCGAGCGGACGGGTCCGGATGTCCAAGTCGATATGGAACCGGTCGGTGGCCACCCCGAACAGACCAAGTCCGGCCAGTCCAAAGAAGAGGATGCCCAGGGCCCGGCCCCCGCCGGTGTCGCCACCGGCGAACGACGAGATGGCGTTGACCATGGCCACGAAGCTGGCCGGGATCGCCCACGGGGTCCCGGTGTGCTTCGACTGGAAGAGGAAGGTGGGCACCCAGGGCAAGAAGGTCAGGCACCCGACTGCGATCGCCACGAGCGATCTCCGAGCACCCAACCGCCAGGCCTCCCGGCCCCTCCACGCCTGGAATACCAGCCAGAGCAGCACGGTTCCCAGCAGAAAGATCGACCAGTAGTGGGTGTAGAGCAGCAGCCCGGCCACCACGCCGACGGCGATGAGGTTGCCCGGGCGAGGCTTGCGCAGGGATCGGTCTAAGGCCAGAAACCCGAGCACCGAGAGCAACGCCACCTGCGAGTACATGCGGGCTTCGGTGTCGTAGTGAACGGCAAACGGCGAGGTGGCAACCAGCAGCATTGCTGCCCAGGCGATGGTATTGCTGCCCAGGCGGCGGCCCGCCAGCCAGACCAGCGGCACAGTGATCACCCCGAACAGCCCGGAGAGCGACCGGACGGCCAGATCGGACGTTCCGAACCAGCGCATCCATACGTGGAGCAACGCGTAGTAAAGCGGTGGGGCTCCGTCGCGGTGCAACAGGGAAGGCAGTTGATGAAGCGGTCGACGGGCGATGTTGACGGTCAGTGCCTCGTCCAACCACAGATCGGACTTCGTCCAGAAGCGCAGGAGCAGCGATAGGACCAGCACCCCCACGGTGGCGGCGATGATCACCATCCGGGTGACCGGGCCGAACGGAGGGCCCTCCGGATCGTCGAATTGAGCACTTTCGCCGAATTCTGCCGGCGCCTCGTCCGGTGACTCGGAAGCGGCCGCGGCGCTCACCGTGGCGTCGGGGTGCATCTCGGCGTCGATGGCTGATCCACCACGACGGTCGGTTTGATCGGCCGATGAGTCATCGGGCTCGACGACCGAGGCAGATCCCGGGGCGGCCGCATCCATGGGCGCATGGTACTCAGCGGTCCAAGGCAGGTGGAATCCCTCACCGTTCCCATGGACCACGAACCTACTTGGCAGTAACGTGCCCCACGGCACGCTGTGCCTGTGGCAGAGTTCACACGTCGTACCACCGTTCGAGCAGTGCATCACTGGTAGCGCGGAGAGCAGGCATTGGGGGATTTCTGTGACATCGGACAATGAAGTCAGTCGTCGTACGTTTCTCTCCCGCGGGGCGATGACCGGCGGGGCGGTCGTTCTCGGGGCCACCGCAGCGAGCGCCCTCGCTGGTTGCTCATCGGGGTCGACCGGTTCCACCAGTACGACGGCTGCGGGCACCAAGCCCGGGGTCGGAACCGGCACACCCAAGCGCGGTGGCTCGCTGACCATGGCCACCGCCGCAGAGATCGACGGGTTCTACCCGCCCAACAACCATTGGGACACCAACGGATACCTCTACGCGAACACGGTCTACGACCCGTTGATGGCAGTCGGTGCCGACGGGACCATCAAGCCGTACCTGGCCAAGTCGATGACCAGCAACTCCACCTTCACGGTGTGGACCATGACCCTCCGGCCCGGGGTGCTGTTCAGCGACGGATCGGCGCTCACCTCGTCGGTGGTACTCGCCAACTTCAAGGCTCTCCAGGTCTCGCCGCTCACCGGCACCGCCCTGCAGCGGATCAACTCGGTGACCGCGCCCGACTCGATGACCGTAATCTTCAACCTCAACGCGCCCTATCCGGCGTTTCCGGCCGCCTTGACCACCCAGGTCGGCTACGTGGTGGGCGAGGCCATGATTCAGGCGGCGAGCGGTCCGGGCGCACCCACGCCGGTGGGGACAGGACCCTTCGTCTTCTCCAGCTGGCAGCCCAACGACCACTTCACGGCCACCCGCAACCCGCACTACTGGCGCAGCGGCTACCCGTACCTCGACCAGATCACCTTCAAGCCCATTCCCGACACCAACCAGCGGGAGGCCACTCTCAAATCGGGCGGGGTCGACCTGATCCTGTCGACCGACCCCAACACCATCAACCACTTCACCGGTCAGTCCGGCTATGAGGTGGTCGACAGCTTGACCGGCGTCATCGGCCAACCGTCCCTGGGCTTCATCATGTTGAACACGGCAGTGGCCCCGACCAACGACCTCCGGATTCGCCAGGCTCTGGCCAAGGCCACCGATCAGGCGGAGATCCAGAAGCTCTACGGTGGCGGGTTCACCCAACCGGTCAACGGCCTGTTCCTCCCCGGCTCTCCCTACTACGGCAACACCGACTACCCCACGTTCAACCCGGCGGTGGCCAAGGCCCTGGTCAGCCAGTACAAGGCCCAGCACGGCACGCCCTCGTTGGAGCTGATGACCATCCCCGATCCCCGGTACCAGAACCTCGTCCAGATCCTCCAGCAGATGTGGAATCAGGTCGGGTTCAACACCACCGTGTCCGCCGTGCAGCAGGCCAACATCATCTCCGACTTCGTGACCGGCAAGTTTCAGGCAGTCACCTCCTACCAGTTCGGGGCAGTCGATCCATCGCTCAACTACGTCTGGTTCAGCACCACGACGGTGTCGCCGATCGGCGGCATCGGCCTCAACTTCCCCCGCAACAGCGATCCTCAGCTCGAGACCGCACTGTCAACCGGGCGGACGACCACCAGCCAGTCCACCCGGGTGGCGGCCTACAAGGAGGTCAATGCCCGCCTCTCGCACGACCTGCCCTACCTGTGGCTCGCCCAGTACGTCTTCGCGGTGGTGGGCGACAGCCGGGCCCAGAACTTCGCCAACCTGACCCTCCCCGACGGATCACCGGGCTACGCGTTCAACGAGGGCCAGATCTTCCCGACCCAGATCTGGTTGGCCTGATAGCGGGTCGGGCAACCGGTTCGGCATCTCGAGTTCTCCATGGCCAAGTACTTCATCAGGCGACTTATCCAGTTGGCGGTGGTCGCCTTCATCATCTCCGTACTGGTGTTCATGCTGGTCCACCTGCTGCCCAGCGACCCTTCGGTCACTATCCTCGGCGCCAACGACACCGCGCAGAACCGGCAGATCCTGCTCCACCAGCTCGGACTGAACAAGCCGCTGATCACCCAGTACTTCACCTGGTTGACCGCGGTGTTCAACGGCAACCTCGGGCAGTCCTACCTCAACCACGAGTCGGTGACCCACATCGTGGCCACCGGGGCGCCAATCGACGTCGAGCTCATCGTCATCTCCCAGGTCATAGCCTTCGCCGTGGCCATCCCGTTGGCCTTGATCACCTCCCGGCGCCCCAACCGCCCGTTCGACAACATCTCGACGACGGGCACCTTCGGCCTGTTGGCCCTGCCACCTTTTGTGATCGCCCCGATTCTCG
>JADGOF010000250.1 GCA_017883105.1 Acidimicrobiales bacterium | reverse complement strand
GGCCGTGAGTCGCGACGACGAGTCCCTTCTCGAGCCCGACGTTGCCCGGCTGGCTGAGATGAATCCGGTCGCGTAAAGACCTTGAATGGTCGCGCCGCCCGCTGCGAATGGTGAAGTGGCGCCAGGCCGGAACCCAAAAGAACCGGGTCAACGAGTTTTGTCGGTGACCCGCGGTAGGTCCCCAGCGCCGGTAGCTGGTTGGGGACCTGCGGTGCAGTTTGGAGGGCACGCTGGCCTGCCAAGCCGGATGTCGCGGGTTCAAATTCCGTCAGGTCCGCCATCTCGGTTCGCCCAGGCGAGGTTGGGTAGCTCAGTTGGTAGAGTGCGCGCCTGAAAAGCGCGAGGTCACCGGATCGACGCCGGTACCGACCACCGGAGAGCCGCGGTCGACGGGTTCGAGACCTCAGGGCGATGAGCTCTGGCAGGCGGAGGTACCGCACTCGTTCGGGATCACCCCGCTGGAGACAAACGTGGTGATCTGGTCCAGGAGCAACGAATTGCCACGGCCGAACCCGTGGGGATCGGCGCCGTAGGCCGGCCCATTCGGCGCCAGGTTGGTGGTGGGTGGGGTCGGCGTCCCGTAGTCCCAGAGCACCAGACCGGCTGGGGCCGGCTTGGACTGGTCCAGGGCGGTCAGCCCCCACTGGGGAGTGACCGGGACGTCCAGCCTCGGCGCGGCGCCGAAGAACGACGGATCGAAGGCGGGTTGGTGGTTCTGGGCCCCGATCGTCCGGGCCAGCATCTCGGCGGAGACATTGCCCACCTGGTGGTCACCGTAGTTCTCGATGATGAACACCTGTTTGGCCGGGATGCCCGGGTAGGGATCGGAGGTCAGGTGCTCGGCGTAGCCCTCGTTCTCCCCTTGGTCCCACAGGAGCTGGGCGAGCTGCAGCACCACCTGCTCGTCCACTGGGTCGGTGTAGGCCTTGTCGAAGATCGAGGCGAAGCTGTTCCAGTCGGTCGAGCGGTTGAGCAAGAGTCCCCCGTAGTCCATCCCGGGCACGCCCAGGATGACGTGGGTCCACTCCGTCGAGACTGCCGAGACCGCGCCACCCATGATGCCGCCTTGGCTGTACCCCATGTAGTTGCACTGGCCCACCTGGAAGAGCGCGTGCTGGCTGCCGTCCTGGAAGGCGGTGCTCGTGGCGAAGCCGGCCGGCGAGTTGATCAGTCGGCCCAGGAACTGGAAGTTCACGAAACCCTGGAGCATGTGGTCGACCTCGGTGTTCCAGGTCGACATGTCGTTCAGATTGCGGGCCACGTTCGGGAGGTCGTTCGAGGACATCCCGACCCAGTCGGTGGCGCATCCCATCATGTTGCGACTGACCCCGCCGGAGAACGAACTACCCTCGACCTCGCTGGCGCTACCCAGGAGTCCGTGGCCATAGACGGTCGGGAGGGCCGGGCCGGCCGGTTGCATGGTGGACGGCATCACGCAGATGAAGTTGGCCGTCCAGGTGAGATCGCCGTTGATGGCCGGAGCCCCGGAGGCATCGGTGACCATGGACGAGTATGGCGATGTGTCCTGCAGGAACAGCGGCACCTGAAATGTCCCGTGCACGTCCCGTACGCCGGCCGTGGTGGTCACCGAGGTGACGGCGTAGCTCGGTGCGTAGTCGGCTACCGGTACCGTCGGCGTACCCGAAATGGGCAGGTGGTGGGTGCCGAGCCACTGGTAGGCCAGATCGTGCATGGTGAGCGCCGGTCCGGCCAGGCTGTGGGCACTGGCCACGGTGAAGTCCCAGGCCATGAAGGGCACCGTCGAACCCAGCACCGAGGCCAGGTCGTCCCGGATGACGGACTTGATGTGGGCGCCCCGGGTAAAGGGGGCCAGCGTTCCGGACAGGGCGGCCATGGTCGAGGCGAGCGGCGGGATGGGCTGCCCCGACGTGTCGACCAGGTTGAGCAACGCCACGGCGTAGCGATGTCCTTCGGTGAGCGCCACCGCCGGGTGGATGAGCAGCAACTGCTCGGCTGTGTTCGAGGTCTGGGCATCGAGCTCGGCGAAGTACGGCACCCGGGCGTGGGTCACGGTGTCGAAGATAACGATGGGGGCGTTCGGGGCTAGCGACAATCCGATGTCGGTGGACGTGGCGATCCCGGACTGGGTGAGATCGAGGTTGGCCACATAGGTCATGATGACCGAACCCGGTGAGAACCCGTCGCCTTGGTTCTGGTAGGTGGTTCCCACGTGGACACCGGCGACGTTGGCCGGATCCACCCCGGACGAGATGTTGAGTCGGCGTCCAGTTGCGGTGTTTGACGGGACCGTGAAGGCGTCGTTGGGCCACGGCAACTGGCAGTGGCGTCCGACCGGGGCGGTGAGCAGCACGTCGCAGCCGTTGCCGGTACCGGTACCGGCTGCAGCCATTCCGACGATGGGCTGGTTGAGCGGATGACCTCCCATCGATCCGTTGAAGGTGGCATCACTTGGTGATTTTGCTCTCGGCGTCATGGTTGCCAGCCAGGACCACCACGGCCACCCCGGCGTCAGTGAGCCGCGCAATCTCCGAGGAGAAGAACAGACCGGTGTTGAAGTCCTTCCAGGCCCCGTCGTAGATGTCGCCGGCGAATAGTGCCAGGGTGACCCTCTCGTCGATGGCCTCGTTTACGAGGTTCCTGAAGGCGTCGCGGGGTGCCTGCCGCAATTGCTCCCAAGGGGCCCCCTCGTACTGATCCAGACCTCGGAGAGGGCTGTCGATGTGCAGGTCCGCAGCATGCAGGATCTTCATAGAGCATCAACCCTTGATTCGACTGGGCCCCCAGGCCAATTCACACTCACAGCAGAGAGGATAGGCGGACGCTGTTACAACCGTCCGGGGCTGCTTGTGGGATCCTGGTGAAAGGCCGTGGCCCGCGGAGTGGTGGGGTTTGAGAGCGGCCGTGTGATCGTCGACGGCGTGGTGGTTGCTCGGCGTTAGGCGGCGAGCAGCTGGTTGCTGGTGGCGGTGACCACGGTCATGGTCGTTCCCACCGGGGGGAGGTACCCGCTGGCGGTCTGGATGGCCAGGATGCCGGCGAGTGTGGCGGTGCCCGCCACGGCCAGCCATCCGTAACCCGAGCCGGGCGAGGATGACCCTGAGACTCCGATGTTCAAAGCGGCCGCACCCGTTGGCGTGAACGATCCAGTGATCGAGAATGGGCCAGTGCGACTGTCGGGGGCGAGCCTCCCCCACTCACGTCGCCTTCGAGATCGCCATTTCCGGAACTACCGGATCAGGGCGCTGCTCTACGCCGGGAAGCCCAACTGGGGCCTGCTCGCGACGGTCAGTCGAGTAGCCAGGGGGAATCGCACCCCCCGGCTCTCACAGAACCTGTGAACACCGGTCCGGGCGCCGCGGGCGAACGCCATTGCCGAGCGATTCGTGGGCACCGCCCGGCGAGAGTGCCTCGAGCGCATGCTCATCCTCGGACGGTTATCAACATGAATACGCTTGAGGTTGTTGCACGAGTGAACCCGAAAACGCTCGTCTTCCCAGAGGCGGCGTAGGGGGTTCCGCTTGCCGCCCGCTGGCGTACTGTCAACCATCACGTCGGGCACCGCAGACCCACCGCGCGGGTCCACAGAACCAGCGAACCGTGGTGTCAGATCCCTTTTGTGGGACGGTTGGGTAGCGCGGCCAGGACAATCAAGCCAGCCACCCCGACGACCACTGCGGCGACAATGAATCCGAGGTCCATTCCTGACACGAAGCTCCGACGTGCGGCCTGGGCAAGAGCGTAACCAGAAGTTCCTGGCACATGCTCCGCCACGGCCAGCGCACCGCCCAATGAGCCGAGAATGAGTTTGTCGATGCTTGCCGGTATCTGCTGGTGGGCCAGCAAGGGTGTCAAGAGGTTCTGATAGCGCAGGTTGAGCAGCGTGCCGAGCACGCCGACGCCGAGTGCGCCGCCGATCTGCATCGAGGTGTCACTCGTGGCGGAGCCGACGCCGGCGTCTCCTGGCGGGAGCGAGCCCATGACCGACTCAGTCGACGGTGCCAGCGTGAGGCCCACCCCAACTCCGATGAGTGCGAACCAGGGAACGCAATCCCAAAAGGTGCTATGCACTGACGTCCGGGAGAGCAGCCCAAGTCCCACGGCAATCAGCGTGAGGCCGCCGGCAACCACTGCCTTGGTACCGAATCGCCGGGCGAGCAATACCGATGATGGGGCCGCGACAAGCAAGACCAGGGCAATCGGCGCGATTCCGAGACCCGTCCGGAGTGGGCTGAAGCCTAGTGTCCTGAGTCGCCAATTCACAAGAAATATTACCTGAAGGGGAATTTCGGGGTTGGAGGGCGCGTTCTGGCATGTGACCATGGAGGTGCACATG
>JADGOF010000249.1 GCA_017883105.1 Acidimicrobiales bacterium | reverse complement strand
AGGAGACCGATCGCGCCTTCGAGGGCCTGTTGGCGTGGCGCCGCGCCCTCGGCGCCTACCGACGAGCTCGGCGGAACGCCCGATGAAGGCCCCGACCCTTCGCCCGCACCGCACCGCACCGCCCGAACGGGGAACCGACTTCGTTCCCATCACCGAGGTGGCCCGAAACGAGGCCCCTCGGGCCGGAATCGACCCGGACACTTCCCTGTCGTGGCTGCGCCGGGCCATGCCGGTCATGCGCGCCCACCAGGGGATCTTCCTGACCTCCCTGATCCTCTCCTTCGTCGGCCTGGTCCTGACGGTGCAGATTCCCAATCTGTTGAACCATGCCATCAACAACTCGATCGAGCACCACACCGTCCCCCTCAGCCACTACGTCTGGTGGATCGTCGGTCTCGGCTTGGTCGGGGCGGTCTCCGGGTACTTCGCCCGCCTCTTCCTGTTCGAGACCGCGTATGACATCGAGTACGACCTGCGCAACATCATCTACGAGCACCTCACCCGCATGTCGTTCTCCTTCTACGATCGGGTGCAGTCGGGTCAGTTGATCTCCCGGGCCAACTCCGACATCCGTTCCGTGCAGATGTACATGACCTTCGCGCCGCTGATCCTTGTGCAGTGCTCGATCGCCATCGTGGCCTTCATCTTCATGCTGAGCATCAACGTGGTGCTGGCCTTCATCGCCATGGCCACCATGCCGTTCGTCTACCTCACCGGCGTCAAGATGCGGAAGTCGATGTTCCCCGTGTCGTGGATCATCCAGGCCCGCCTGGCCGAGGTGGCCACCATCGTCGACGAGAACGTGAACGGCGTCCGGGTGGTCAAGTCCTTCGCGGCCGAGCAGCAACAGCTGCGGGCCCTTTCGGGAGCGGCTGAGCGGGTCCAGTGGGGCTACATCAAAGATGCCGACCTCCGGGCCCGGTTCACCCCCCTGGTCCAGAACCTTCCCCAGGTCGGCCTGGCCCTGGTGCTGCTGTTCGGTGGCTACATGGTGATCCACGGCACGTTGGGAATCGGCGCCATCCTGGCCTTCAACGCCTACCTGCTGATGCTCCAGGCACCCTTCATGATGTTGGGGATGCTGATCATGATGGGACAGCGGGCCGCCGCGTCCGCCGACCGCATCTACGAGATCCTGGACGAACAACCCACCGTCACCGACAAGGTGGACGCGGTTGACCTGGTCGGATGCACCGGTGATGTCCGGTTCAACCACGTCGACTTCGCCTACAACCAGAATGCCGAGCGACTGGTCCTCGCCGACTTCGACCTGCACATCAGCCCCGGGGAGACGGTGGCCCTGGTGGGACGAACCGGCGCGGGCAAGTCGACGGTGGCCCGGTTGCTCACCCGATTCTACGACGTCAAGCACGGGTCCATCGAAATTGGCGACCGCGACATACGCGACCTGACCCTGGCCAGCCTGCGGGCCAACGTGGGGGTGGTATTGGACGAGCCCTTTCTCTTCTCGGTCTCGGTGCGGGACAACATCGCCTACGGCAAGCCGTCGGCATCCTTCGAGGATATAGAGGCCGCAGCCAGGGCGGCCGGGGCCCACGAGTTCATCAGCCGCCTGGTCGACGGCTACGACACCGTGGTCGGCGAGCGCGGCTACACGCTCTCCGGTGGCCAGCGGCAACGCATCGCCATCGCCCGCACCTTGTTGGTCAACCCCCCGATCATGGTGCTCGACGATGCCACCAGCGCCATCGACGTCCAGGTCGAGCAGGAGATCCACGCCGGGCTTCGGGTCCAGATGCAGGGACGGACCACCCTGATCATCGCCCACCGGCTCTCGACCATCTCATTGGCCGACCGGGTGATCCTGCTGGATCAGCAGAAGATCGTGGCCGACGGCACTCACGCCGAACTCCTCAAGACCACGCCGCTCTACGCCGAAGTACTGGCCCAAGCGGCCGAGTTCGAACAGGAGGCCGACGCGGCCGCATCCGACGAGGAGCGCACCTCGAGAGACGGCAATGGGAATGGGCTACGGGATCTGCTCGACTCGGTACGGGGTGGGGGTCAACGATGAGCTGGGGAGGCGGCGGCGTGGGAGGCGGCTTCGGCGGGGCGCCCGGAGGATTCGGTCGACCGGCCGGACCTGGCCTGCCCTTCGCCGGTATCCCCTCCGAGATGCAGGACGGTGTGGACCGGCTGTTGGCCTCGGAGCCCGAGTACGCGGAGCCGGACATTGTCTTCCAGCAGAACGGGTCGGAGGCCGACCTCAAACGGCTGACCCTGTGGCGCCTGTTGACCAAGTACCCCGGCATGCTGGCCGTCGCCGGACTGTTGGTGGTGGTCATCTCCGTCGCCGCCCAGACCGGCCCCAAGCTGACCGAGATCGCCATCAACGACGGCATGTCGCCCGGCCACGAGAACTTCGCCCTGGTGGCCGTCATGGCCGCGGCCTACCTGGTGTTCATCGTGATCACCTCCCTGGCCCAACGGACCCAGGTCAAGGTCACCGGGCGCCTGGCTGCCTGGGTGATGAACGACCTCCGGGTCAAGGTGTTCGCCCACCTCCAGCGCCTCTCCCTCGGGTTCTTCACCGAGGAGAAGGCCGGCGTGGTGATGAGTAGGATGACCAGTGACATCGAGAACCTCCAGCAGCTCCTCCAGGACGGGCTCTCCCAACTGGCCATCCAGGGGCTGACCATGGTGGTGATCACCATCATCCTCTTCGCCACCGATGTCCGGTTGGCCGCCATTACCGTCCTGTTGATCATCCCGGCGCTGGTGGCCGCGTCCCTTTGGTTCAAGCGGGCCTCCGAACGGGGCTACGACCGGGTGCGCGACGGCATCGCCAATGTGCTGGCCGACCTCTCCGAGAGTCTGCACGGCGTGCGCATCGTGACCGCCCACAACCGGCAGCGGCACAACGTCATCCACCACCGCAACGTGGTCGGCGACTACCGGGACGCCAACAACTACACCGCCCATGTCAACGCCGTCTACGGCCCGGGCACCCAGCTGCTCGGGGTCCTGAGCCAGGCCATTCTGCTGGCCATCGGCGGCAAGATGGTCCTCGACCACACCCTGTCCATCGGTGCCCTGGTGGCGTTCTTCCTCTACCTGAACCGGTTCTTCCAGCCCATCCAGCTCCTGGTCCAGCAGTACACCACCTACCAACAGGGTCAGGCCTCGGTGAACAAGCTCCGTAATCTGATCGACACCGAGCCCGAGGTCCGAGAGTCGGCAGACGCCATCGAGCTTCCTCCCATCGAAGGGACGATCGCCTTCGACCATCTCTCCTTCGGCTACGACCCCGCCCGACTGGTCATCGAGAACGTCAACCTGTCCATGGCGCCCGGTGAGACCGTGGCCTTCGTCGGGCCCACCGGGGCCGGCAAGTCCACGCTGGCCAAGCTGGTCACCCGCTTCTACGACCCCACCGAGGGTCGGGTCCTCATCGACGGGCACGATCTACGTGATGTCACCATGCACTCCCTCCGCAGCCAGCTCGGCGTGGTCCCCCAAGAGCCGTTCCTCTTCGCCGGCACCATTGGGGACAACATCGCCTTTGCCCGGCCCGATGCCACCGACGCGGAGATCTACGAGGCGGTCGGCAAGGTCGGTCTGACCGACGTGGTCGGGCGCATGGTCGATGGGCTCGACACCGTCGTGCACGAACGGGGCCAGACCCTCTCGTCCGGCGAACGCCAGCTGATCGCCCTAGCCCGGGCCTTCCTCGCCCATCCCCGGGTGCTGGTGCTCGACGAGGCCACGTCCAACCTCGACCTCCAGTCCGAGACGAAGATCGAAGCCGCTCTCGACGCGCTGCTCGAGAACCGCACCGCCATCCTCATCGCTCACCGCCTGTCGACGGCCATGCGGGCTGACCGCATCGCCGTGGTCGACCAGGGACGGATCATCGAGGTCGGATCCCACGCCGAGCTGGTGGCCGCCGGTGGGCGCTATGCGGAGATGTACGAGACCTGGGTGCGCCAGTCCGATGTGTCCGAGCACACCGGCACTGACGCCGGGCACTGACGGGCCGTTCGGTGCCGGTGCTCAGGCGACCACCGGCACCGTCGACAGCCCCTCGGCGAACCGGGCGTCGGTAACCTCCTCATCTACCATCCGACCGCTGAGGTAGGAGTCGTAGGCGGCGAGATCGAAGTGGCCGTGGCCGCACAACGCAGTCAGGATGACCTTCTCCTCACCTGACTCATTGCAGGCCAGTGCTTCCCGGACGGCCGCGGCGATGGCGTGAGTGGGTTCCGGAGCGGGCAGAATGCCCTCGGACCGCACGAACTGCATGGCCGCGGCGAAGCACTCGAGTTGCGGGATGGCGATGGCCTCCATCATCCCGAGCTCGTAGATG
>JADGOF010000248.1 GCA_017883105.1 Acidimicrobiales bacterium | reverse complement strand
GGCCAGAAAGATGCACGGCAGTCCGAAGGCACCGGCCACGTCGAGGAAGCGCGCGGCCTTGTCGGCGGCGTCGCTGTCGATCGTGCCCGCCATGACGCTTGGGTCGTTGGCCATGATGGCCACACTGCGCCCGCCAAGGTGGGCGAGGACGGTGACGATCGAACGGCCGAAGTCAGGTTGGACGTCGAGGAGCTCGCCGGCGTCCACCATCTGTTCGAGCACAGGCCGAATGGAGTACGGCTGGCGAGGGTCGGGGGGAACCAGCTCGAGGATGTCGACCTGGCGATGGCCGGTATCCGGGCCGTCTCGCCACGGTGGGGGTTCCCAGACATTGAGGGGGAAGTAGGCCAGATACCGGCGGGCGAGCTCGATCGCCTCGACGTCATCGCTCACCACGTTGTGCACGACACCCCCAGCCTCGACCGCAACCGCCGGGCCGCCGAGCATCTCCTTGGTCACGTCCTCCCCGGTCGCCGATCTCACCAGCGGAGGTCCGGCAGCAAAGATCGACGCTGTCTCCGTCATCGTCACGAAGTCGCAGAGGGGAGCGGTAAGGGCCCCATGCCCCGCCGAGGCACCGAGCACCAGGCAAACCATCGGCACGATGCCCGACAGCTCAGCGAGCCCCATCAGGTCGCCCGGTCGGCGACCGGCGGCTGAGTCGGTGACTCGGTGGCCGGCACCTTCCAGCATCATCACCAGCGGAACCCGCTCCTGGCGGGCGAGTTGACACAGGCGGTAGCGCTTGTCGGAAGCGCCGCTTCCGATGGATCCGCCGAGCACGGTCACGTCTTCTGCGCCGGCAAGGGCTGGCCGACCGTTGATGCGACCTGATCCGGCCACCAGGGCGTCACCGGGAACAGGGGGCTCCCGCGTGGTGCCGACCAGGTTGCCGATCTCGAAGAACGTGCCTGGGTCGAACAGGCCGTCCAGGCGCTCCCGTGCGTTCAGGCGGCCACGCGTTCGTTGGCGGACCAGACGATTCTCGCCCCCCATGGCACGCATCTCGGCTTTGCGACGTGCGATCTCCTCCAGCGCCGGACCCCACCCGTAGAGCTCTTCGCCCATCAACGCTCCCTTCGAACGGCTGCTGGTGGGCTGGTGCCGACCCGCGTCCACGCGCACATCAGGCACCGGCCCATCCTGAAGTCCCCAGGTCTACACGCTCAGCACCTGAGCCACCGTGCTCCGCCAGGGGAGTCCAGCACGTGAGCGGATGTCCTCAGCGCGCGAAGCTGAGAACGCGCCCAGCCTGGCGAGCCCTGCCGGCTGGGCCGGTTCAACTCGTCGGACAAGCTCACCGCCATCGATAGCTACGTGAACCAGCGGCTGGCGCAACTTGCCAGCCACAAGCACGGACAGCGGGGCTGGAACTGGACCACCCGCTTCAACCAGAGGTGGGCCAACAGCCTCGGCATCTACCGCCTTTCGGGGACGGAGGTCCATGAGCCTGCGCATGCCTGACGATGAACGGTGACCTTCCCAATGCTTGCCATTCGTGCATCGCTTCGCCATACTGCGGGAAGGCGGTGCATGCGGCACTGGCGGAAGGTGGTCCCGGTGAGTCCTCGCGTTGGTCGTGGTCGTCTCGTCTCGTCTCGCACGTAAGGATGCAAGCTCAGGGCATGGCGGGCATGAACAAACGTCATTTGGTTGGCCTGCTTCTGACAGTCACCACGGGTGTGAGTCTGGCGCTCGTCTCGATACCGGTCGGCCCGGCGGCTGCTGCCGCAACGCCGACCATCATCACCGTGCCCACGACAACGATTCCCGCCGACTGTTCGGCAGACGTAGGTGACATGGACTACAACTCGCCCAACGGAAACGGGCTATTGGAGAACTGGCTCAACACACTGCCCGTAGGCACAGCGGCGAACCCTGTCGTCGTTAGATTTGTTCACAACGGGTGCTATCGGGTGAACGGGGGCATCTATGTGCGAAACTTCCGCCACTACGTCTTCGACGGCAACGGCGCTACCTTCGAGCAAGTAATTGTGCCGCCGAGCGGACACCCGTTGCTCAAGAACGCCAACCCGTCAGCGCCAGTGTATTGCGCCAAACCTGGAACATCGTACGGTCACGACAACACCTATGACAGCACCTATCCCATCATCTGGTGGTTCGAGGGTGGTTGCAACCTCACCATCGAGAACATGACGATCGTGGGCCCCAACAGCTCAGGGGGTGGCGGTGGCAGCAATCAACAGGACTCCGGGGTGCAGCTCAACGGCGTACAGCGGGCCGTGGTCACCAACATGAGGATCCGCAATGTGGACGGCGACTTCGTAACCGTCTCGGGACTGCATGAGGGAGTCGGCGGCGGCGGCGGCGAACCGGCAACCGATGTGACCATCGCCAACAACACGTTCAACCGGTCAGGCCGTCAAGGCGTGACGACCGAGTACGTCAACCGGGTCCTGGTCACCAATAACGTTCTCGCGAATGTTCCTGCGACGGTGTTCGACATCGAATCGGACGTGACCGGTGGTCATTCGGACAACATTGACATTGACAACAACACCGTGACAGATCATTCGTACGCCTACTTGGTGGCTGCCTATACGGGCTCGACGATCGACAATTTCGCGTTCACCAACAACCACTTGAACAACGGCGGACAGATGCGCACCGTCATCGACGCCAACGGACTGAACAACGCGACCATCACGGGCAACGTTGCCACCGGCGTCAATTCAGCCCAAGCCTTCGGGATGCCTGCCGTCGCATTCAACGACGGCAGCAGCCCCGTGTCCGAATCGAACATCCTGGTCGCCAACAATACGATCCCCTCCTCGCCCTGGAATCACGATCAGCCGATCAGGGGCGTGGCAACTGTTACGGGCGGGGCTCTGGTCAACAACCTTCAGGTCCGCAACAACTACATGCCCCTCACGTACGGCAACGGGGTTCCGACGACGTATGACCGAGTCCTGCCGCTGAAGAACGGATCAGATCCCCCGACCATGCACGGCAACCCGCCGAACGGGGCGTGCGGCAATACCCAAGGGAGCGATGGAACCATCTACTACGGCTCGGCTTGCACGGGCGTTACCACAGCGCCCACCTTGCCTGTGGCGCCAGCTCTTCCTGACACCTTCCCATCGACGACCGTGACCTCGCCCTCGAGCGGCACTGCATTGACCGGAACCCAGGCGCTCGAGGCCAGTGCAAGTTCTGGCTTCGGTGTGACCAACGTCGAGTTCCACCTGACCGGCGGGAGCTTCAACAACGCGCTCATCGCCACCGCCACCCCGAACCTCAGCGGATACGGCGCGTCGTGGGACACAACCACCGTCCCCGATGGCACTTACACGCTGCAGAGCGTGGCCTACGACGCGGCCGGCGACAGCAACGCGAGCGCATGGGTGACGGTGACCGTCGACAACGTCAACCAGCCAGTCTCCAGCGTCCTGGTTCCCTCCAGTGGCGCTGCATTGGCGGGACCTCAGGCGCTCGAGGCCAGTGCCAGTTCTGGCTTCGGTGTGTCCTCTGTGGAGTTCCACCTGACCGGTGGGGGCTTCAACAACGCGCTAGTCGCCATCGGTACGCCGAACCTCAGCGGATACGGCGCGTCGTGGGACACGACCACCGTCCCCGATGGCACGTACGCGCTCCAGAGCGTGGCCTACGACGCGGCCGGAAACAGCACGGAAAGCCCCGGCATCACGGTGGTGGTGAGTAACTGAATCTCTGGCGCACTTCACAGTGACAGTCTTGGGTGCACGCTGGTCTTCTGTGGCTGTCTTCCGGGCCAATCGGCCAGCCGAGTCGGCTCAATCCGCAGAGGACGTCTTCGGGGATTTGGACATGCGGAACGACACGACTATCGAGCCCCCATGGGGGACCTTCGACCCTGGACGGGGCTGGCCCACAGGGCCACCACGGCTGGATAGAGGTTGTTCAGCAGGATTCGAGAATCAGGAGTCCCGAGGTGCGGGGACGAGTGGCAGTGCCATCGCCTGCCTTGGCATCCACCACGCCCTGTTGCCCCGCCGCCCGTGGCGGTCGACGAGTAGTTGGGAACTCAGCGGGCCGCCGCCTCCCATCTCAAGGAACAGGTAGAGGTGCTCATGGTCGACCACCTCGTGCCAGAGGAAGTGGTAGGCGTGTCGCCCCTCAAGCTGTGGGGTCAGCTGTTGAGTCTTGACATGCCAACGAGCCGCTCAGAGGAGCGTACGTTTCTCTCCTGGACTCACAGGGAGCCGGCGGTGGGAATCGAACCCACGACCTGACGATTACAAGTCGTCTGCGCTACCAACTGCGCCACACCGGCACGGTCCCGGACCAGCCCAACCCGGTGCCTCCCTCAGTGTACGGTTGTTTCCGGAGG
>JADGOF010000247.1 GCA_017883105.1 Acidimicrobiales bacterium | reverse complement strand
CACCGCCACCTGCGGGGCGAACATGGTGCGGTCCATGAAGTAGCCATGCGCCAACACCACGACCGGCCCCTCACCGCCGGTGTCGTCGTAGGCGATCTGCTGCCCATTCACCGATACGACATTCATCAAGGATCCTCCGTCTTTACGACCCCGCCGGAGACCTTCTCCGCCCGCTCGGCCAAGTGTAGGCCGGTTGCCCTCGCCGGTCCCGTTGCGGCGTTCGACCGTTCGGCTATACTTAAGTATATGCTTAAACAACAGGACCGGCTCGATCCCCTCTTCCAAGCCTTCGCCGACACCACCCGCAGGGCGATGGTGGATCGCCTCAGCAAGGGACCTGCCTCGGTCAGCGAGTTGGCCGAACCGTTGGCCATGTCCCTGTCCGCGGTGGTCCAGCACCTGCAGGTGCTGGAGGCCGGCGGCCTGGTCAGTTCGCAGAAGGTCGGCCGGGTCCGCACCTGCCGTCTGGAACCACTCGCCATGGGCACAGCCGAGACGTGGATCGCTGACCGGCTCTGCGCCTGGGAGCAACGCCTCGATCGACTGGCCGAATTCCTCGCCGAGGACCGCGATCCCGACCGTGCCAACGATCATCCCCGACAAAGGAGCACGTCATGACCGAACGCACGACCGAACACGCCGCGTTCACCGTCGACGGACGCTGAAGGCACCACCCTCCCGGGTGTTCGCAGCCTGGTCGGACCGCACGACCAAAGCCCGTTGGTTCTCCGGAACGGATGAGCCGGGTGAGGACTACCAACTGGACTTCAGAGGTGGGAGGACACGAGGTCAATCGCGCCAAAGCCCCGAACGGGTTCCTCTACACCTACGACGCCAGGTATGCAGAAATCGTTCCCGATCGACGCATCGCCTACAGCTACACCATGGACCGTGGCGGGACCCGCATCTCGGTGTCGGTGACCACCGTGGAGCTCATCGCATCCGGCACCGGAACCGCGCTGATCCTGACCGAGCAAGGTGCGTTCTTCGACGGGGGCGACAAGCCGGAGTACCGGGAAGAAGGGACGCGCGCTCTGATCGACAGTTTGGCGGAGGCACTCGACCAGATGACCTGGTGACCGCCGTCCAGTCGACCTGACCGGCATCTACTGTCTGTAGCGCTCGACCGTGCCCTCGGGACGGGTTCCCGCTTCTTCAGGATCCCTTCCGGGGATCATGACCAGCCTGCGCAGGCATTGTCCGTCCCGCCCACCTGCCCCCACTACCTCGGCGCGCGGGGCATGCCCAGTCCGACCATGGCGATGATGTCCCGCTGGATCTCATTGGTACCTCCACCGAAGGTGAAGATGGTCTGGCTGCGCGAATTGTGTTCGAGCCGCCCGCGGAGCACGGCACCAGGCGAGCCCTCGGGCAGGTAGCCGGCCTGTCCCACGATCTCGAGCAGCAGGCGGTACGCCTCCAGGGAGAACTCAGTCCCGAACACCTTGGTGGCTGAGGCATCGGCCGGGCTGAGCCCCTTGTCTGAGGCCCAGGCCACCTTCCAGTTGAGCAACTTGAGGTACTCGGCCCTGGCCGACACCCGTGCCAGGTGGACCTGCACCCACTGGTGATCGATGACCCGGCGCCCGTCGGCCTGCTTCTCGCGCTGAGCCCAGGCCCGCACTTCGGCGATGCTCCGAAGGATCCCCGACACCGGGCAGATGGCCACCCGTTCGTGATTGAGCTGGTTGGTGATGAGCTTCCATCCCTGGTTCTCCTCCCCGACCAGATTGGCCGCCGGCACTCGCACGTCGTCATAGAAGGTCGAGCTGGTGAACTCACCGGCCACGGTGCGCAGGGGCGTCCAGTGGAAGCCGGCGGCATCGGTCGGGACGATGAATACCGAGAGGCCCTTGTGCTTCGGCGCGTCGGGATCCGTCCTGGCGGCCAACCACACGTAGTCGGCGTACTGGATGGCACTGGTGTAGAGCTTTTCGCCGGTGATGACGTACTCGTCCCCGTCGCGGACGGCCCGGGTCTTGAGAGAGGCCAGATCGGTTCCGGCCGTCGGTTCGGTGTAACCGATGGAGAAGTGGATCTCGCCGCGCAGGATTCCGGGGAGGATCCGGGTCTTCTGCTCGTCGGTGCCCAGGGTCATCAGGGTCGGTCCCACGCTGTTGAGGGTAAGTAGCGGAAGGGGGACCCCGGCCCAGTGGGACTCCTCGACGAAGATCATCTGGTCGATGGCGCCACGGGCCTGGCCGCCGTACTCGACCGGCCAGCCCAGGCCCAGCCAGCCGTCCTCCCCCATTCGCCGGATGGCCCGGGTGTACGAGGGCTCGCCGGAGTCGTCGCGCTCGAGCTCCTCCGCCAACAGGGCAAAGTACGAGCGCAGGGTGCCCTTCAGTTCCTCCTGCTCAGCGGTCAGTGCCAGGTCCATGGTTCCCCTCCTCGGTAGGACGCACGATAACTGAAGTACCGTCGCACACCATGACCTCCAACGCATCTCCCACGTCCCCGGTCGACCTCTTCTCCGTAGCCGGGAAGACCGTGCTGGTCACCGGAGGAACCCGCGGTATCGGCCGCATGATCGCCGCCGGATTCGTCGCGGCCGGAGCCACCGTGATCGTGGCTTCGCGCAAAGCCGCCGTGGTGGACGCCACTGTCGCCGAGCTCACGGAGTTCGGGGTCTGCTCGGGATTCGCCGCTGACCTGTCCACCGAGGACGGGGCGCACAAGTTGGCCGAGGAGATGGCCACCCACCACGACCATCTCGATGTGCTGGTCAACAACGCCGGCGCCACCTGGGGTGCTCCCCTGGTCGACCACGACACCGCGTCGTGGGACCGGGTGCTGAACCTCAATGTCCAAGGTGTGTTCCACACCACCAAGTTCCTCCTGCCCCTCCTGAACGCCCGAGCCAGCGCTGACCAGCCATCCCGGGTCATCAATATCGGCTCCATCGACGCCATCCACGTTCCGGTGCTCGAGACCTACTCCTATTCGGCATCGAAGGCGGCAGTTCATCAGCTGACCCGGCATCTGGCCAAGCGGCTGGCCCCGACGGTCACCGTCAACGCCGTCGCCCCAGGTCCGTTCGAGTCGAAGATGATGGAGGCCACACTCGACGCCCTGGGCGACCAGATCGCCGCAGCTGCGCCCCTTAAGCGCATCGGGCGCCCCGATGACATGGCCGGCGTTGCCATCTTTTTGGCCTCGCGGGCCGGGTCCTACCTCACCGGAGCGATCATCCCGGTGGACGGCGGCATCGCCACCACGGCATAGATCCGACCCAGGGTCGGGCCGGATCACCGGTCAGATCCGGCCCCGGGGCCGGTCACCAACTCGTCCAGGCGGGCCAGAGTCCTTTCCATGTCGCGGCGGGTCTTCCCCGAATAGATGTCGCCCAGCTTCAGCAGCACCCGCTGGTGATCGGGGGTGATGTCCCAGCTCTCCCGTACGCGGGTGCCCCCCTCGACCGGCTCCAGCTGGTACCGCCAGATCCTTCCCGCCACGTACCGCTCGAGGAACCCGGTGGGCCCGGTCTTCCACGCGATCGAGCGGTCCTCCTCGAACTCGACCACCCGGTTGACCGTCGAGTAGGCGATGCCCATCTTCATGCCCATCCCGAACGTCGAACCGAGGGCCAGGCGCCGGGGATCCTCCTCGGTCGCCCCCTGCAACATCCCCGAGCCATCGATCAACACGTGCTTGGAGGCATCGGCCAGCACGTCGAAAAGCACCTCCGGTGGCGCACCGATCACCCGTTCGACGGAGAGTACGTAACCCTTCATTGTCAGCTCCCTGGACTCGTGGGGTCCTCTCATCGTCGAGCGCCGGCCGCGCTGTGACCCTAGCGCCGGATCTACGCCAGCACCGAGGTATCGAGGTACGGGCGTCGACGACCGGACACAGCGGGCGGTCGCATCGTCCATCCGGCGGAGGTGGCTCCGTGCCAAAGTTGGGGAGCCATGCCCGACACGCCGGCCCGTAACCCGATGCATCTGGCGCTGCGATCCGCCATCCACGTGGACGCCACCCTCTTCGCCCCGGTGGCCGGGGCGATCACGGCCATCCCGGTCGTAGTGCTGTACGCCCTGGGCCTGCGCCTCTGGTCCCCGGTGATCACCTCCGGTCTCGCCCTGGGGGCCCTCTTCGTGGGGCTGGCATCACGCATCGGTGGGCCCCGGCTCCCCGCCTCGACCATGGTCCTCGACACCATCGGGTTGGCCGTATCCGCATTTGTGGGAGCGGCGTGCTCCGGTCTGTTCTGGCTGCACTTCTCGACCCTGGTGGTCTGGTGCTTCACGGGCGGCCTGCTGGTGGCCCTCGGTCCCGGTCGGTCGGTGATCGGCATCCAGGGGGTGATGGCCATGATCGTCTTCGGACGCGCCC
>JADGOF010000246.1 GCA_017883105.1 Acidimicrobiales bacterium | reverse complement strand
TCGGTATCCCGAGTCACCGGATATCCACTGGCTGGGTGTCCTCTCCGAGGAGGAGAAGATCCGCAGATTGGTGGCCGCCGACGTGCTGTGCGCCCCGTCACTCGGCGGCGAGTCGTTCGGCATGGTGTTGGTCGAGGCCATGGCGGCCCGGACGGTGGTGGTGGCCAGCGATATCGCCGGCTACCGAGCCGCAGCCGGTGGCCGTGCCGTACTGGTGCCGCCGGGCCAGGAGGCACCGTTGGTCCAGGGCTTGGAAGGGGTGTTGTCCGGAGCGTTGGCCACCGAGCCCGTCGGCGCCGGCCAGGACGGCGGCGACCCGGGTGCCGCCCGCCAACGATGGCTGAGCTCGGCCGCCGATCGGGCCGGGGGATGGTCCATGGGGCGCCTGGCGGAACGCTACGAGGCGTTCTACCGGTCGGTGGTCGTCGAACCCGGGGCCTGAGCGGCCGTACACTGCTCCCACCATGAGTGATACCCCCGAGCGTTCCGATCCGGCCGGTGCAAGAGGTGCCGATCCCGACGGGGGGCATCGACCTCAGCAATCCCGCCCGTCCGGTGGAGGCTCCGGTCAACGGAGTCGCAACCGCAGCGGGAATCGCAGCGGCAATCGCAGCGGTTCCACCCAGGGCGGTTCGCCCAAGTCAGGTGGCGGCGGCGGCGGTGCACGCACCAGCAGGGGACGGAGCGGTAGCGGTGCCCGATCGTCGTCGGGTAGCCGGTCGTTGTCGGGATCGGGATCGCGCCAGGGTTCCGGGGGACGGGGCCAGGGACAACGATCCGGATCCGCCTCGAATCGACCGCCCGCGGTGACCGTGCCTCCTCCGGTCATCACTCGGGCCGCCGAAGGGAACGACGAGTTGGCAGCCATCAAGGCGAACCGCCGGCGGGCGATCAACTGCTGCGCACTGCCGGGCCTGGGGGTGGGGGCCATCGTCGGCCTCGTGCTCGTGCTGATCGGGCTTCCGGTCATCGGGGCGGCCGCACTGGTGCTTCTCACCGTGGGAATCTCCCTGTGGCTCTGGCGGATGGCCCCGGGTGCCGTCCTGCGTGGCGTGGGGGCAGTGCCCAGTGGTGAGTGGGACCACCCCCGGATGCACAACCTGGTCGATGGGCTCTGCGCCACCATGGGCCTTCCCCGACCGGAGATCTGGGTGGTGGACAGCCCGATCCCCAATGCCATGACCCTCGGTCGCGATCCCCGTACATCCGTTCTGGTGGTGACCTCCGGGCTCGATCAGGCCCTCACGTTGGTGGAGCTGGAAGGGGTGCTGGCCCACGAACTGGTCCACATCAAACGCCACGACACGGTGATTGCCGGGGTGGCCGTGGTGGCCACGGTCCCGTGGGCGATGGTCGGGGGGAAGTCGAAGGGATTGTCGACGGTGCACCAGCTGATCGGCCGTGGCCGCGAGTTCTCGGCCGACCAACGCGCCGCCGAAGTAGTGCGCTATCCGGCAGGCGTCGGCTCCGCCCTCGTTGCCATGGTCGACCAGGCACCCTCGGCCGTGGTGTGGCCGCCCGGTACCGGTCGGATCGCGTTCCTCACCCGGTGGCTGTGGATCGACCCTCTGGTGGGAGGGGCGCATGGCGAGACCATGGAAGGCAACCTCGACGACACACGGGTCCGGGCCGCCGCACTCTCCCTCCGTTGACCTGATCCTCCGTTGATCTGAGGGACGCGCCTCCCGGCACGCCGGTCAGATCACTCCACGGTCACTCCGACGGATGGGAGGACCCGGCCACGGACGGACAGACATTGTCCTCCTGGCCTCCGCAAGTCTCGGTGTTCTCGTCGAACACGTGGTCGCGGAGTTTCCGGAGCAGCTGGGCCAATGTGGCCTCCTCCTCCTCGGTGAAGAGCCTGCTGAGGATCTCGTCGACGTGGGCGACATGCTCGGGAATGGCCCGGTCCATCAGCTCACGGCCCGCCGGGGTCAGGACTGCGAACGCACCCCGACGATCCTCGGGACAGATTCGTCGCTCCACCAGTCCCTGCTCCTGCAGACGGTCGACCGACCGGGTGAGTCCGCTCGGGGTCAGGGATGTCTGGGCGGCCAATTCGCTCATGCGCAGCTCGGTACCGGGAGTGCGGGCCAGGCGGATCAGCACGTCGAAGGACAAGCTGGACACCGACCGCTCGGCCTCGAACTGCCGGGCGAAGAGGCGCCTCAGCCCGGAGGATGACTCAAAGAGCAGTCCGAGCGTGGTCAATCGTTCTGCGTCGCCGGCGGTCGTTTGTCCCATGAGGAGACACTATAAGGAACCCGATAGTATTTGCGAGCGCAATTAGTATTTGATATAGTTGTTTGTACAACCAACTTTCAAGGACCGCCAAGGGCTTGAGGGCAGAGACACGGAGGAGTGGCTATGACACATGCGGCAGAGGTAACCAGCAGGACGGTCAACGGAGCGGAGTACCCGGCGGTGGGGACGTACGTCCTCGACAACATGCACACCACCGTGGGCTTCACGGTGCGCCACATGGCTGTCTCCAAGGTGCGTGGGGCGTTCAACAAGTTCGAGGGCACCATCGAGGTCGCGGAGACGCCGGAGGACTCCAAGGTGACGGTGACCATCGATCCCTCCAGCGTGGATACCCGGGAAGAGAACCGTGACAACCACCTGAGGACGAACGACTTCTTCGATGTGGCCAACCACCCCGAGTGGAAGTTCGTGACCACGGCTGTCCAGGCCAAGAGCCCGAGCGAGTTCAAGGTGGTCGGGGACTTGACCATCCGCGGTGTGACCAAGAGCGTGACGCTGGACACGACGCTCGAGGGCGTCGTCAAGGATCCCTACGGTATGCACCGCGTGGGCTTCAGCGCCAAGACCTCCATCAATCGTGAGGACTTCGGTGTGGCCTTCGGCGCGGTCATGGATGCCGGCGGCCTCGTTGTGGCCAAGAAGGTCGACATCGAGATCGAAGCCGAGGCGACGCTGCAGGCCTAGGTCCCACCCAGTAGGACCCCGTTTCATTCGGTTGACGCCGGTCGCTCCCACCACGGGGGTGGCCGGCGTCGCTGTCTGGGCCGTCGGATCGTCACCCGGAGGTAGAATGTACCCATGGCTGACCCAACGAGTACCTCCCGCCACACCGGCACCGGCACCGGCACCGGCACCGGCACCTTCACCGTCAAGCGTGGCCTGGCCGAGATGCTCAGCGGGGGGGTCATCATGGACGTCGTCGATGCCGAGCAGGCCAAGGTGGCCGAAGACTCCGGAGCGGTGGCGGTGATGGCACTTGAGCGCGTGCCCGCTGACATCCGCCGGGATGGAGGTGTCGCCCGCATGAGCGATCCGGCGCTGATCGAGGGGATCAAGGCCGCAGTGACCGTTCCGGTGATGGCCAAGGCCCGCATCGGGCACTTCGCCGAGGCCCAGGTGTTGGCGGCGCTGGGCGTCGACTACATCGATGAGAGTGAGGTGCTCACGCCGGCTGACGAGGCACACCACATCGACAAGTGGGGCTACGAGGTACCGTTCGTCTGCGGTGCGACCAACCTGGGCGAGGCCCTCCGACGGATCTCCGAGGGTGCAGCGATGATCCGCTCGAAGGGGGAGGCGGGCACCGGCAACATCGTGGAGGCGGTGCGCCACCTCCGGTCCATCCTCGGTGACATCCGCCGGGTGACCGAGGCTGATTCGGCCGAGCAGTACGGATGGGCCAAAGATCTTGCCGCGCCGATCGGACTGGTCCAGGAGATCGCTGAGACCGGGCGGTTACCGGTACCCCTCTTCTGTGCCGGAGGGATTGCCACCCCGGCGGATGCGTCCTTGGTCATGCAGCTCGGAGCCGAGGCGGTGTTCGTGGGATCGGGCATCTTCAAGAGCGGGAATCCCTCGCAGATGGCCCGGGCCATCGTGGAGGCGACAGCTCATTTCCGGGATGCCGACCTGGTCGCCAAGGTGTCGACCGGTCTGGGCGAGGCCATGGCCGGGCTGGAGATCGGCACGCTCGGCGTTCATCTGGCCGAGCGTGGTTGGTGACCGGCGCGCCTTCCGGCCGCCACCAGGTGACGGACGATGACCATGGGGGTCCTCGCGCTCCAGGGCGATGTTCGCGAGCATGCTGCCGCGTTCGCCGACCTGGGTGAAGAAGTCCGCCTGGTCCGTGCACCCGGCGATCTCGACGGACTGCGAGGTCTGGTCATCCCCGGTGGCGAGTCGACGACCCTGTCCTTGCTGCTGGGGTCCTCGGGTCTGTTCGAACCACTGGGACAGGCCTTGCGCCGCGGGCTGCCTATATTCGGGACGTGCGCCGGGATGATCCTGTTGGCCGGGTCCGTGCTCGACGGGCGGGAGGATCAACGACATTTCGGGGTGATCGATCTCACCATCCGTCGCAACGGGTACGG
>JADGOF010000245.1 GCA_017883105.1 Acidimicrobiales bacterium | reverse complement strand
CTTTCGGTACACCGCTTCAGTTGCCCGTAGGGCGGCGTGGAGTTCCTTGGCCGTCTCGATCAGTCGCTCCGTATCCCGAATGGCAGCATCACGAGGGTTGGTCATGGAAGCAATTCTACGGCGGTCTGGATCGTCGATCAGGGACCGGGACCCGCGCTCACAGGTGAACAGTGTCGGGCCCGGAGCGCAGGGTGGGGGGGACCTACCGCTCAACGGGTCCGACTTGGCCAGACTACATGCCACGTTGGCCCGGCTTAGGTTCCGGTAGTGGGTCAGAAGGGGCGAATTCCGCCCGCCGCGCGGTTCGACGTCGACATCATGTGCCGAAGTGATGGGACTACGTTCGAACCCCACCGGTGTGCGATCGGCGCAGGTGAACGGTACCGACCACGTGGGGCGTTTTGGCCACTCGCGCGTTCCTGCTCCGGCCTTGAACTGAGTAATATTATGTAATACGATTTAGGCGTGGAGATCCACCGTGCCGCACGGAAGCATGGAGTGGCCGACTCATCGATCGAGCACGCCATCGCCAACTGTGTAGTCGTTGTCAGCCTCGATCCCGACGGTGATCCGCCGAGAGTGCTCGCCATCGGACCCGATTTCGATGGCAATCTGCTCGAGGTCATCTGGCTCGAATTCGACGAAGACGTTCAGGTCGTGATCCATGCGATGGCACTACGGCCGGTGTTCTATGACCTGCTTCCCAAACAAGGGAGTGACTGATGACTGAGTCCAAGACCTACCGAACGAAGTCCGGCAGAGTGCTCGACGACAACGACCTCGAGTCCATCTCCAGCGAAGTCGAGTCGGCCACGTACGACGTCGAGGCGCTCAAAGCTCGCCGGCGTGGTCGGCCGACCATGGGCTCCGGGCCCGCAGATGTCGTGCCCGTGCGACTTGACCCCGAACTGCGTGACGCACTCCATGCTCGGGCCGTTGCGGAGCACACCACGACCAGCGATGTCATCCGGCGGGCTCTCAAGGACTTTCTGCACGTTGCCTGAGCCTTGGCCCGGGTGCATCCGGCTGCTTGGAATATTGGAACTGTCTCATGAACCCATCGGTCGGATTCCGGGGGAGTGCGAGCCCCCGTGTCGACTCACGTCAGCCGGTTTGTCGACGTCGGCAGCGACCAACATGAAGATGGCATGAAGCCAGCGTGACACGTCCATCGCAAGATCGTGAAGCCGGGACGCGCCTGTTCGAGATGGAAGCAGAGTTTGAGGAGCTGAGAGCAGAGAACGCCCGATTCCGCGCCCTCCTCGGGCTTGATGGGCGAGGGTCTCGACCCGATGCCTCTGCAGCGAAGCCGACCGTGTTCCGGGCGAAAGATGCGGGCGCCGCCATGGCGCACGAGGTGACGCAGAGTTCCGCTGCCGGCGAGAAGATCGCTCTATTCCGATCCCTCTTCGTCGGACGCGACGACGTCCATGCACTTGCCTGGAGCAGCCAGAGAACCGGCAAGTCAGGGTGGAGCCCTGCCGTTCGTGGTGGAATTGCCAACGCGAAGGCACCCGACCGCGAATACCTGCCGTACAGCGATGAGGTTCTGGAGCGCCACCTCGCCGGGGAGGTGCACGTCGGGATCTATCCGCTACTGCATGGAGATGCCTGCCGTCTGCTCGCCTGTGACTTCGATGGCCCCGGGTGGGCGTTGGACGCACTTGCCTACCTCGATGCCGCCCACGCCGTGGGCGTTCCCACGCTGCTGGAGCGCTCGCGGTCGGGCGACGGAGGCCATGTGTGGATCTTCTTCGCCGACCCCGCCGCCGCTTCTTCGGCGCGTCGACTGGGTGTCCATCTGATCCGCGAGGCGATGACGGTTCGTGCGGAGCTCGACCTGGCTAGCTACGACAGGCTGTTCCCGACCCAGGACTTCATGCCCAAAGGGTCGTTCGGCAACCTGATTGCGCTGCCGCTGCAGGGAGAATGCCGGCGGAGAGGTACGACAGTGTTCCTCGACTCACGGACCATGGAGGCCTTCGCCGATCAGTGGGAGTGCCTCTCTTCGATCGAGTCGGTCACCGTCCCGTTGCTCGACGAGTTGGTTGGCGGCATGGGCGACTTGGAGACCGGCCCAGACGCCCGGACCTATCGAAGGGGGACGACGGTGACCTCGCCCGTCGAGCCACCAACCGTCATCGGTGCCCGTGCAGGGGCGATGCTGTCGATCGACCGCGTTGGAGTTCCCCCTGCCTTGGTCGCCGCATTGAAACACGCAGCGTCGCTCCACAACCCCGAGTTCTACGAAAAGGAGCGAATGCGCTTCTCCAACTGGAACACACCCCGATTCATCCGGTGCTACCGGGAGGCTGTAGGTGAGCTGCTGCTGCCCCGAGGACTTCGGGAGACGGCCGAACGGATCGTCAAGGATGCGGGGAGCACGTTGAAGGTCGTTGGTGCGTGGAATGACACCACCCCCGTCGACGTGGAACTCCTGGTCACACTCACGGCCGACCAGGTCGAGGCGGTCGAGTCGCTGGCAGCCAACGACCTCGGCATGCTGGTTGCCCCACCCGGATCCGGCAAAACGGTCGTCGGTTGCGGGCTCATCGCCCGTCACCAGGTGCCCACCCTGGTGATTGTGGATAGGAAGCCCCTGGTGGACCAGTGGCGCGAGCGCCTCGTGACCCACCTGAACCTTGACACCAAGCAGATCGGTCAGCTGGGTGGCGGTCGAAGCAAGACCAAGGGAATGGTGGACATCGTCATGGTCCAGAGCCTCGCCCGCCGCGACGATGTTGCTGAGCTCACGGCAGGTTACGGCTTGGTGATCGTCGATGAATGCCACCACGTGCCGGCCGTGACGTTCGAGCGCGCCGTCCGCGAGATTCCCGTGCAGAAGTGGGTCGGACTCACGGCGACTCCCTATCGACGAGACGGACTGCAAGCGATGATGGCCATGCACTGTGGGCCCATACGACACACCATGTCCTCGCCGGCGGAAGCGGATCGACACTCACTAGAACTGATCGTCCACGAAACCGCCCACGAGACCACCGAGAATGGGCAACACATCCAGATCACGTTTCGGGAGTTGGTCGAGGACGACGAGCGGACCGCGGCCATCTGCGACGACATCGCAACGGCGTCGGCAAACGGACGAAACTGTCTGGTTCTCACCCGATGGACGGAGCATCTCGTCCTCATCGCCAGAGCCCTTGAGGCACGTGGCGTTGATGTCCTGGTCCTTCACGGCCAGATGGGCAAGAAGGCCCGGACCGCCGTCCTTCAGAAGCTGGACCAATCGTCCGGCCAGGTCCGTGGACTCGTATTGGCCGCAACGGCAAGTCTGCTCGGAGAGGGATTCGACTGTCCTCCGCTCGACACTCTGTTCCTGGCGTTCCCGATCAAGTTCAAGGGGAGCGTGGTGCAGTACGTCGGGCGTGTCCTGCGTCCGACGGCCGACAAGACGAGCGTCGAAGTTCACGACTACGTGGACACGCTGGTCCCGGTCCTGGCCCGTATGCACCATGAGCGTCGGAATGCCTACGCATCACTCGGATTTGACGTGCCCAAGAGGAGCCGGAGCGCTGGCCGATCCTGAGTCGATGGTGGATGGCGATTCCGGACTCTTGGCCGGACCAGTTCGCTGTGCGGACGTCTCGCCAAGGGGTTCGAACATCGCCAGTTTCCTTGGCTGGCCATTCAGTGACCGAAGAATCCGATCTACCAGGAAAATCGTTGTAATTCTCACAACATCGTGGAGGTTATGCGACTATGTTCGAACCCCTCCTGGCCCGCTGACCTGGGTAAATGCGGCGTGAGAGTCTGAGTTGGGGCGGAATTCGGCTACCGATGGGCTCGCCGCAAGCTCGCCGAGGGAAGTGATGGGACTATGTTCGAACCCCTGCCTGAGCGCAGCCGGCGTCGAATAATCTCGCCGGTAGCCCGAGGCAATTGGGCTTGCCGAGACGCCGGGTATCAGCAAGGTTGGAGGCTCAACCTCGCGAGTGCTCGCGATTGTTGCCTGCTCACAAACGGCACTTACACGACTGGGATACCCGAACAGACGTGTTCGCTGCGCGTTATGGGACACCACTTTCCCGGGTTGGCATGCAAAGCACCCGCTTGAGCCGTGTACGCGTTGAGCTGGTGGACAATCTCCGGTGTCGTGTTCGGCTTGTCGCGTTTTCGGTGAGGGTTCGCAGGATTGGGATTAGACGCCATCCCGAAGGGCATTTGCCCATTTCGGAGCTCGATCCAAATAGTGGTGCCCTACACCTCGCATGAAATCCCAGTTGGAGCGCCCGGATGGGGCCATCGCCATCCAGAAGACTGCTGCCGCAAGCCGACGCTCGCGATGGCTCCATCACCTGCCGTCACTCAGGAAGGCGCAAGCTCGCGAGTGCGCACGCCTGCGGCG
>JADGOF010000244.1 GCA_017883105.1 Acidimicrobiales bacterium | reverse complement strand
ACCAGGAGCAGGGCTCCGAGCAGGCCTTCGGCGATGAGCAGGTCGTTCCGAGCCTGGCCGATCTTGAGCACGCTCTCACCGGCAACCAGCCAACCGCCCTGGATAGGGATGGCATCGAACCGGAACGTGCTTTCGTCGGTGGACAACGTGGTGGCTCCGGTGTTCCACCGGCGCACCGGAAGTGCAGGTGCCCCGGGCGTCAACACCTTGGCGGCCCCCGATGGACTGACCCGCCACAGAAACGACGGTGCGTCGTCGATGTCCCCTTCGCGCCCGGTCCCCGACAGGTTGCTCAGAGGATCGAGTACCCCGTGCGAGGCACCGGCCACCCGCTCGGACAGGCGGGAGTCGACGCCTTGTTCGAGTCGATGGACTATCCACAGATTGACGCCAAGGGCGACCACCACAGCGATGGCGGCGACGATCGCCGTGGCCCCCGAAGCCACCTTGGCCGCGTGGGCCCAATGGGTGCCCCGTCTGGTCACTGGGCCACCATCCGGTAGCCGGTGCCCCGGACGGTTTCAATGCGTGCGGTGGCCGCTGCCAGTTTGGACCGGAGACGACCCATGTGGACGTCGATGGTGTTCGAACCGACGGCATTGGCCTCGTCGTCCCACACCTGGACAGCGATCGTCCGCCGGCTGACCACCGCCGGGGATCTTCGCAGGAGGAGCTCGATGAGCCCGGTTTCGATTGCCGTCAATGTCAGCGGCTCATCGTGGAGGGTGACCACGCGTGTCGCAGGGTCGAACACGAGGTCACCGCAGGTGAGCACCGGGTCGAGGGCAAGTGCCGGCCGGCGTTGGAGGGCGGAGATCCGTGCCACCAGCTCGGCGAAGGTGAAGGGCTTGACCAGGTAGTCGTCGGCCCCCTGGTTGAGACCTTCGACCCGGTCCTCGGTGGCGTCCCTGGCTGTCAGCATCAGCACCGGAGTCCGGTCGCCCCGGGCGCGCATGGCCCTGATGACATCGATGCCGGTCGCCCCCGGCATCCTCCAGTCGAGTACCGCCACCTCATACTCGTAGGACCGCAGATAGGAGAGCGCTTCCGAGCCGTCGACGACCGCGTCCACGACATAGCCCTTCTCACGGAGACCGCGCTCGAGCACCGAGCGCAATCCCGGGTCGTCCTCGGCCACCAGCACCCTCATGAGGTACCAGTGTTGCTCATCGCCACAGGTCAGCCTCCCTGGCCACCGCTACCGGTCAACCACGATCCGATGGTCGGCAGCATCGCCATGCCGAGGATGACCCCCACCACCAGACTGGCCGCCAAAAGCCACAGTCTCGCGCCGGCACCACGCACCTGACGGCGTGTGCCCCGCACCAAGTCGGCCGGAGCCAACCGGGCCGTGTCGACCAGGTGGCCGAGCACATGGATGGCCATGGCGCCGAACCAGAGGACGAAGCTCGCCTTGTGGACCAGCAGTATCATGCTCGATGCGGAAGCCGGCAGGAGCAGGAGGGCGATGCCCGAGGCGATCACTACTGCCGTCAAGATGATCACGAAGGGACCGAGGAGTCGCAGAAGCAGCGGAGGCGGTCCTTTGGCCCGGTAGGCGGGCGACCCTCGGTAGTAGCGAACCATCCGCCAACCGGTACTCGCCGTCTTCAGCACTACCGGCGGTACGAGCAACATCCCGATGAACACATGGGGAGAGAGCAGCTGGCGCACGCTGAGAAGTGTGGCTCCTTCGGCCGCAAGCAGGACGAGCAGTACCGCCGCGGCAAGCCCGGTCAGTCGTGCATTTCCCTCGACGCCTTGGGCGTCCCTCTTGATGACCCTGGGGTCGCTCTCGCCTGGATCGGCTCCGGCCACGTCGGGTGGCCCATGCGGGCCATCGGGCCTTCCTCTGCTACTCGTCACAGGCCCTCGACTGTGCCGATTGCACCTGACAGGGGCATGACGTGATCATCCGCCGGTCACGCTGTGTGGCGCAATGCTTCGTTTTCCGACGCAAGTCCGAACTTCCATACTCCGGGTGATTGACCTGCGAAGAGGTCGGCCCTACCATGAGCCGTGCAACCCATCGCAGCAAGCCGTCGAGGTAGTGGACGGTGTCGTGGCATATTGGCGGAGCACCGGGGGGATCCATGGAATTGCGGACATGGGAGGGGTATCGACGGAAGTCGTCAGTTATGCATCACCACTCCCCGGCAGAAGCGGTCGGTACGCGATCTGCGAGTGTCCTTCGTGTACCGTTTGCCCCAGGGATGCACAAAGTCGAAGTTGCGGAAGGCGTGTGACGGAACGCAACTCATGATCCATCGGGTCCCCCGACGCTGGCTGCCCCCCTGCCCCTCGTGGTAGTCGGCGCCGGGGACCCGATGGGATTCTCCCGCCCTAGCGTGACCGGTCGCAGCTGAGCGGGGATCCCCGCTCAGCTGGTGGTGGGAAGCCACGAAGGCCGGGCAGCCTCGTAGCTCGTGATCTCGTCCTCGTACCGGAGGGTGAGCCCGATGTCGTCCCACCCGTTGACCAGACGCGCCCGGGTGAACTCGTCGAGCGGGAAGGTGGTCTCGATCCCGGCGGCCGGAGCATCGAGCGTCCCCCGCTCCACGTCGATGGTGATCTCGAGGGTGGGATCCGAGGCGACCGCGTCGAGCAGGGCGCGACCAACGTCGGGATCCACCTGGACGGGCACTAGACCGGCCTTGGTGCAGTTGTTGCGAAAGATGTCGGCGAAGCCGGGCGAGACCACCGCCTCGAACCCGTAGTCCTGTAGGGCCCAGACGGCATGCTCCCGCGACGAGCCGGTACCGAAGTTGGGACCAGCGACCAGAATGGTGGCGCCGGCGTACTCCTCGTGGTTGAGGACGAATGACCGGTTATCCCGCCACTCACTGAAGAGGCCGGCCCCGAACCCGGTGCGCTCGACCCTCTTCAACCAGTCGGACGGGATGATCTGGTCGGTGTCGACGTCGGAGCGGTCGAGCGGCACCGCCCGACCGGTGACAACCTGGACGGCACGCATCAGGCAAGCTCCTCGGGTGTGGCGAAATGACCGGCGACGGCAGTGGCCGCAGCCACGGCGGGGGAGACCAGATGGGTCCGGCCACCCCGGCCCTGACGCCCCTCGAAGTTGCGGTTGGAGGTCGATGCGGCCCGCTCACCCGGTGCCAGTTTGTCGGGGTTCATGGCCAGGCACATCGAACAGCCCGGTTCGCGCCAGTCGAAGCCGGCGGCCTCAAACACCGTGTCCAGCCCTTCCGATTCGGCTTGGGTCTTGACCCGGTGGGAGCCGGGCACCACCAGGGCTCGCATCCCCGCACGGACCTTTCGGCCCCGGAGGACGTCGGCCGCGGCTCGCAGGTCTTCGATCCGACCGTTGGTGCACGAGCCGATGAAGACGGTGTCGACGGCGATCTCGTGCAACGGCGTCCCGCCGGTCAGGCCCATGTACTCGAGGGCTCTGGCCGCGGCCTCCCGCTCACCCGGGTCGTCGAAGGAGTCCACCTCCGGTACGTTCCCGTCGATGCGGGTCACCTGGGCCGGATTGGTCCCCCAGGTGACGAACGGGGCCAGCGACCCAGCACCGATGGTGACCTCCTTGTCGAAGGTCGCTCCGGCGTCAGTGGGCAGGGCCCGCCATGCATCGAGCGCGGCTTCCCATGCGGCGCCCTTGGGGGCGTGGTCGCGCCCTTCGAGGTAGGCGAAGGTGGTGTCGTCCGGGGCGATCATCCCGGCCCGCGCCCCTGCCTCGATCGACATGTTGCACACCGTCATCCGGCCTTCCATGGAGAGGCTCTCGAATGCCGAACCGCGGTACTCGATGACGTGGCCGCTGCCGCCTCCCGTGCCGATGTGACCGATCACGGCCAGAACGAGGTCCTTGGCGGTCACCCCGGCAGGCAGGTCGCCGTTCACGGTGACCGCCATGGACGCCGGCCGACGTTGGGGGAGGGTCTGGGTGGCCAACACGTGCTCGACCTCACTGGTGCCGATGCCGAATGCAAGGGCGCCGAACGCCCCGTGGGTGGAGGTGTGGCTGTCGCCACAGACGATGGTCATCCCCGGTTGGGTCAGACCCTGCTCGGGGCCGATGATGTGGACGATGCCCTGATTGACGTTCCCCATTGGGTAACAGGTGATCCCGAACTCCGAGCAGTTGGCCTCCAGCACCTCGAGTTGCCTGGCCGAGATGGGGTCGGCCACCGGCTTGTCGATGTCAGTGGTGGGGACGTTGTGGTCGGCGGTGGCGATGGTGAGGTCCGCCCGGTGCACGCCCCGTCCGGCCAGTCGCAGCCCGTCGAACGCCTGGGGAGAGGTCACCTCGTGGACCAGGTGGAGATCGATGAACAGGATGTCGGGCTCATCGGCGGTGCCCTGGTGGACAACGTGTCCGTCCCATACCTTTTCGGACAGCGTGCGGGGTGTATCGG
>JADGOF010000243.1 GCA_017883105.1 Acidimicrobiales bacterium | reverse complement strand
GGTGCTTCACGGGATCGGTGAGGAATCCGAAGATGGTGGCCGGGCTTGCCTCGACAACGATCTCGCGTACCAGGTCGGCCATTGCTCAGGCCCCCTTCTTTTGTTCGGCGGCTTCAGCGACGTCGCGAAGACGTTCGAGACCGCTGGTCCAGTACTGGTCAAGGAACTCGCGGAGCTTTGCCATCTCCCCCCGGTTTGCCCGATAGAAGCGCCGGGTACCGTCGCGCCGTTCGGTCACCAATCGCGAATCTCGGAGGACGCTCACGTGCTGGGAGATCGCGGACCGGGTGACGTCCTCGAAATGGGATGCGATCGCCGCAGCCGGCAGTTCGTTTGACCACACGAGCCGGAGGATCTGGCGACGGCGTGGCTCGGCCAGTGCCTTCAATGCGGAGTCCACGTCCGTAGCGTAAGCAGAGTCTTGCGTAAGTGTCAACTAACGCTAGAGTCGGGGCGGCGATCCCTGGCAGCGCCGGCCTGTCCCCATGGCGGACTTCAGATCTTCGGCTGAGCCGGCCGTGGGTGCACCATCGGAACACCGTTCAGCGGGGCACCTGGTGACCTTCGCCCGCTGTTCTCCGACCACGACCGCGCCCGGAGAGGCATGTCTGCAGGACTGCGGTCCGACCGCTCATCAAATGGACCAGGTCCGCACCGTGGTCGATCGCGGCTGATGGCGGGCCGGATTTCAGCTATGACTTGGTCTGGACATCGATGTGCGACTGTGGCCGATTGCGACATGGTCTTCGGTCTGACTGACCAAGGAGCGTCCCATGCGTTCGTGGCACGACCACCTGCCTCCACAGTCCGATCTGAGCCTGAACGATCTTTCGTCGGCGGGCACCTTGTTGCGGGCGTGGTCGAAGAGATGGGAGCAGGACCCCCGGGCGCGTCTGTGGTTGGAGGTGGAATCCGGAATCGGCGTGGCCCGACGACACGGGCCCGACGGAGGTCGGTGGTGGACTGCCGAGGCATTTGATGGCGCCACCCGGCGGGCGGCCGGACGGCTGCGCGGTGTGGGACTGCACCCCGGGGATCGCGTCGTCTGGTCGACCGGATCGTCCGTCTCGTCGCTGGTGGCCCATGTCGGCGCCCTTCGTGCGGGGCTGGTGGTGGTTCCGGCCAACACCTCCTACTCGGAACGAGAGCTGGCCTACATCGTCAATGACGTCCATCCGGCCGCGGCGATCGTTGATCGGGGCGATCAGGGGGAGTGGATCCGTGGAGCCTCTGACGGAGCCGTGCAGGTGGTCGGGTCCGATCTCGATCTCCCGGACGGGGATCCGGGGCCGATCGACGCAGCGGCGCCCGATGACCCGGCCCTGATCTGCTTCACGTCGGGCACCACCGGGGCCCCCAAGGGAGCCGTTCTGCGGCACCGGAACCTGCTGGCCGCGACGGAGTCGGTCAAGGTGGCCTGGCGTTGGGGCCCGGAGGACCGCCTGGTCCACTGTCTCCCGCTTTTCCATGCGCACGGACTCTGCGTGGCTGCCTACGGGACGATGCTGGCCGGGGCTTCGGCGGTGCTGCTTCCCGGATTCGACCCTGGGGCGGTGGCAGAAGCGGCCGAAACCCATCACGCCACTCTCTTCTTCGGGGTGCCCACCATGTACCACCGGCTCGTCCACTCCGGCCTCGCCCCCCGGTTGGGTCGACTGCGTCTGTGCGTATCCGGTTCCGCCCCCCTGTCCCGGGATCTCCACCATCAGGTGAGTGCTGCCATCGGGACGTCCGTCCTCGAGCGCTACGGCATGACCGAGACGCTGATGAACGTGTCCAACCCGTACGAGGGCGAGCGTCGGGCGGGCACGGTGGGGTTCCCCCTTCCCGGAGTCGAGGTCCGGATCACCGCCGATGAGGAGATTCTGGTGCGTGGCCCGAACGTCTTCGACGGCTACTGGCAGCGACCGGAAGCCAATCGCGAGATGTTGATCCCGGCCGATGACGGTGGGTCGGCCTGGTTCCGCACCGGGGACCTGGGTGAGGACCGCGACGGCTATCTGGTCATTCGGGGGCGGTCGAAGGAGCTGATCATCTCCGGAGGCTTCAACGTCTATCCAGGTGAGGTCGAAGACGTGGTGGCCTCCCACCCGGGTGTGGCCGAGGTCGCCGTCACCGGTACCCCTTCCGAGGAGTGGGGAGAGATTGTCACGGCCTGGATCGTGGCGGACGCCACGCCCCCGTCGGTTGAGGACCTTGCCGAATTCACCGCCTCCATGCTGGCCCCCTACAAGCGGCCGCGGTTGGTCCATGTCGTAGACGAATTGCCTCGCAATGCGCTCGGCAAGGTGGTGCGGAGCGAACTGGGGTCCTGACCGCTCCGGCGCGGACCCGGTCGGTACAGCCGCCGGATCGGCCGCACCTTGCTAGGGAGCGAAGTCCCCGATGTTCTGCCGGAGCTTCCGGATGATACGCATCAGGTGCTGGAGATCCTGCTTGCTGAGCACGTCCAATCCGAAGGCGACCTCGTTGACCGCCTCGGTGGCGCGTGCGGCCAGGCGTCGGCCTTGAGCGGTGATCTCGGCCAGGGTGGTCCTGCCATCGGTCGGATGGGGAATCCGCCGGACCAGCCCCTGCTGCTCGAGCCGGTCGATGATGTTGGTGACGCTGGTCGGGTGGATCATGAGCCGTTTCCCCATCTTCCCCAACGGCAAGTTCCCCTGGCGGCTGAAGGAAAGCAGTACCAGTCCCTCGTAGCGGGCGAAGGTGAGACCGAACGGGCGGAGGGCACCGTCCACTGCGGCGAGGACCACCTGTTGCGCCCGCATGATGGAGGTTGCTGCGGCCATGGCGTCGCTGACGTCGGGGTCCCACCGCACCGACCACTGGGTTCGGGCCTCTTCAATCGGGTCGAAATCCAGAGGGTCGGCGGTCACCGGTGGGAGGCTATCTCGTCCCAATCGACCTCGGCGCGGACGTAGGGAGTTGCGCGTCCTGGCATGGCATCCCGTCCGCAGGGACGTTCGATCCGGCGTTCGATGACCCGGGGAAGGCTTTCGTCGCGTCCGGCGGCCTCGCCGGCAGGCTGACACCTGCCCGGCTGCCGGTGACCCGACCGCCAACTCCTGTCGGGAACACCCCGCCTCGATGCCCGATGAACCCACGAGGACACATTGGTTACGCTGGGAATGAGGAACTACATGCCAACACTTGACGATGACCTCGGTTACCCGGTTCACTTCAAGCGACCACCGAACAGGTTGGTCTCCCTGGTTCCGTCTCTGACCGAGGCCCTCGCCACCACCGTGCCGGACCGACTGGTGGGCGCCACCGAATGGTGCACCCACCCGGTGGGTCTCGACACCCCACGCGTCCGGGGCACGAAGAATCCGGACCATGCGGCGATCGGCAGGTTGCGGCCGGACCTGGTGGTCGCCAACCAGGAAGAGAACCGCCGGATCGACGTCGAACGCCTGCGTGCTGCCGACATCCCGGTGTGGGTGACCGTGACGGAGTCCCTCGATGGGGCCTTGCAGTCGATCCGGCGGCTGTTCGTGGACGTGCTCGAGCAGGCGGAACCCGCATGGCTCCTTGCCGCCACCACCGAATGGAATCGCCCGACGGCTGCAGCTGCAGCTGCAGGCAGGGTGGTGGTACCGATCTGGCGCGACCCGTGGATGGTCGTCGGTTCCCGCACCTTCGCCGGGGACGTGGTGTCCCGGCTCGGCCTGTTGCATATCTTCGCCGGATCCACCGAGCGGTATCCGAGGCTCGAAGTCCCACAGCTCCTCGCGGCGGATCCGGATCTGGTCATTCTTCCGGACGAGCCCTATGCCTTCGCCGTCGATGACGGTCCCGAAGTCTTCCCCGGGATCTCCACGGCGTTCGTTTCCGGCCGGAGCCTCACCTGGTACGGACCGTCCATGGCCACTGCCAGGGCTGAGCTTTCTGACCGGATCAACCTGGCCCTTGCATCGGATTGAGCAGACCGGTCAGCAGCCTCCTCCTCCGCTGATCCCCGTCACCGGGCTCGACACGGCGGCGGGGAAGGGCATTCACACGTTCCGGCGGTACGACCCGCCGACCTCGAACAAAGCGTTGGTGATCTCTCCGAGCGTGGCATGTCGGACCGTCTTCATCAGTTCGTCGAAGACGTTGTCGCCGGAGAGCGCGGACTGGCGCAATGCATCGAGGGCTGCGTCCCTGTCCAAGGCGTGATGCTCCTGGTAGTCCCGGAGCCGCGACAGCTGACGTTGCTTCTCCTCCTCGGTGGAGCGTGCCAGCTGGACCGGCTCGAGGGGCTCGCTTGCCGTCGGCAGGGTGAACGTGTTGACGCCGACGATGGGTAGCGTGCCGTCGTGCTTCCTGTGCTCGTAGAGCATCGAATCGTCCTGGATGCGACCCCGCTGATAGCCGGTCTCCATGGCGCCGAGGACGCCACCGCGC
>JADGOF010000242.1 GCA_017883105.1 Acidimicrobiales bacterium | reverse complement strand
CACATCCGACTGCCCACTCATCGCCCAAGAGCTCCGAGTGGCGGACACCATGCTGGGCTCCAGCGCATCCAACGTCGAGGTCGTGGCCGTGGTGAACAATCCGCTGTACAGCACGACCGCCATGACCAACGCCTTCGACCGTCAGGAAGGACTCGACCGGCTTGCCAACTGGAAGTTCCTCACCGGACCGCTCCCGGCGCTCAACCGGATGTGGCGAACCTACGGCGTCCAGACCCAGGTCACACCGGCGGGATCGATGGTGGCCCACAGCGACATCCTCTACATCATCGACAAGTCCGGCCACATTCGGGAGATCCTCAGCTCCGACCCCGGCAGCACGTCCGCCACCCACTCCTCCATCGCCGCGCTCATCTCGGACCAGGTGCAGCGGATCGCCCATTCGTGAACTCCCAGCCCCCGGCGGGCCGGCGGGCCGGCCGCCGATCCACCACACCGCGTCGGGTGATCGGCATCGCCGGTGCCATCGCCCTGTCGGCCGTGACGGTCGCCGCCTGCTCCTCGTCGGGCGCCCGGTCGCCGGTCGCCGGTCCGACGAGCGGTACCGCCCCCGTGCCCCTGGCCAGCTCGCTGGCCGGCCCGACGGAGACATGGGCGACCATCGCCATGGGACGCCTGGACGACCCCTTCAATACCTTCTGGCAGGTCTTCTCGCTTCCAGCTGCCACCTCGCCATGGGTGCTGGCCACGCCCCCTGCGGTGGCCAGTAACGGTGGGTTGGTGATGTCCGCGGGCGCGCCTCGGGCGCTGACGGTGGGATACGAGCCGTTCGACCTGCTCCGTTTGTCGCCCCTGGCCGAGACCGGCGACGGCGGGTCCGTCTGGTCGCCCGGCGTGCTCCCCGGTGCCCTGGCCGCCGTGCCGGACTCCCTGGCCGCCGGCACCGGCCCCACCCGGGTCGCCTTGTTACGCAGCAACAGCGGCGACGTGGTGGTGAGTACCGGTGAACTTTCCACCTGGAAGTCGGTGGGCTCCACCCGGAGCCTGGCGGCCGGGGGCGCCTTGCCCGGGTGTGGGGTCGCGGCACTGACCGCGGTCGGCGTGCTCGGTAACGGCGATCCGATCGCCGGTGCGGCATGCACCCACGGGGGCACGGCCGGGATCCTGGTGCTCGACGGTGGCAGTTGGCATGCGGTCGCCCCCACCCTGCCCCCGTCGACATCCGGCCCGGTCAGCGTGATCCGGCTGGTCGGAACGGCCACCGGAGCCACCGCCTTGATCAGGGCCGGCAGCGGCCAGGGCGGCCGTCTGTTCGCGGCCTGGAGCACCGATGGACTGGCCACGTGGTCGGTGTCTTCGCCCCTCTCCGCACCCAACCGGTCGTTGGTGTCGGCCGGTCTCACCGCCGGCGGTGGACTGATCGCCGTCACCTCGGGGCCCAACGGATCGAGGTCGGCGGCGGTCATCGAGCGTGGGGGCGGGTGGCAGCATCTGGCGCCGTTGCCCAAGGGGACCGTCGTGGTCGCCTCCACACCCGGCGGTGGATTCGACGCCCTGGTGGTGCACCAGTCGACGCTCGAAGTGGCCACACTGGAGCCCGGTGGGTGGAGCCACGCCCAGACCATGCACGTGCCCATCCAGTACGGATCGTCGGGATGATCGCCTTACCGTCGCGCTAGCGTGGCCTGGCCCGAACCGGCCGGCGGGACCAGGAGTTCGATCGTGCCCTACCTCACCGACAATTGGTCGTTCGATCCCTTCCTACTGGTTGTCGTGGCTGTCGTCGTCGCCCACGAGGTGGGCTTGTCCCGGCTCCGTAGGCGGTCCATTCCCGCCCGTACCCGGCGCCGGCGCCTCCGCTCCCTCTCGTTCTATGCGGGCCTGGGCCTTCTGCTTCTGGCGGTCGAATCACCGATCGACTACTGGGCCAGTGACTACTTCTTCGTCCACATGATCGAGCACATCCTGATCAGCTTCACCGCCCCGATCCTCATCGTGCTCGGTGCCCCGTGGATCCCCCTGCTCCACTCGCTCCCCGTGGGCACCAGAAGAAGAGTGGGGCGAGCGCTCATCCTCGGTTCGTGGTGGGGACCCCTGCGCCAGGTCGGACGGATCATCCTCGACCCCTGGTTCGCCCTCATCTCGTTCAACGTGGTGATGATCGTCTGGCACTTCCCGGCCCTGTTCGACCTAGCCGCAAGGAACCAGGCGGTCCACGTATGGCTCATGCACGGGAGCTTCTTCATCACCGGCGTCCTGTTCTGGCTCCAGATCATCCCTTCTCACCCGATGAAGCCAACAGCCACCCCGATCTGGCAGGCGGGGGCGGTCATCGGCACCAACGTCGTGATGTTCGTCCTGGCCATGGCCCTCAGCATCTTCAGTGCTTCGAGTTGGTACAGCGTTTACGCCCACATCCCCGGGGTGACCCTGTCACCCTTCGCCGACCAGCAGATCGGTGCCGCCATCCTGTGGGTCTGTGGTGACTTCTGGGCGGTGCCGGCACTCATCGTGATCATCAAGCGCGCCGTCGATCAGGAGGGGTCGCTCTCCAACGTGCTCGAACGGATGTCCCACCGAGGTCCTGTCCCCACCGTCGACGAGTTCAGGCCGCCTCGGACCAGCACCGGGGGCCGAGCCTGACCTCCACCCTTCGTGACCTCGGCAAAGATACTTGACCGCGCCAGTCGGTCGGCATACTGTCATGCCACCGCATCAGATTCTTCTCAGGTTTTTGGCGGCTGCACCAACGTTGCAGTTTTGCGACGTTGCCAACATACGGTCCTACGGTCAGGTCGTATCAGTAAGGGGAGTATGCGATGTCATTCGGGGGAAGACTTTCCGTAGTCCTCGGGCTCTTCGTCATTGCTGCCGGGTTCGCCGTCTGGGGAGTGGTGGGATTTCTCCTCCCGACAACACCGACCATCGACTTCACCTCGGCCCAGGCGGCAGGGGCACCGGTCAATCTGACCGTGCAGACCGTGCCGTCGATCGGATTCGGGTCACACCCGACCTGGGTCACTTACATGGTGAAGGATCCGAGCGGTCAGTGGCAGCACGCCACCATCTGGAAGGTCCCCGCACACACCCGCATCAACCTGACCATCGAGCAGTACGACTCGGGTAGTCCGCTCCGCAACCAGCAATGGGGTTTGGTGGCAGGGACTACCAACGGCGTCGAGACCCTCAACGGGCAGGCGATCCATCTGTACGACTCCAACAGCGGCAACGGGGTCGGCCACACATTCTCGATCCCCACGATCGGAATCAGTGTTCCGTTGGTGGGAATCTCCGGAGACGCCACCAACACCTGCAGCGTCGCACCGTGCGGTACCCACTTCGACCACAACGTCATCAAAGCGACATTCGTCACGCCGGGGCCCGGTGAGTACCCCTGGCAGTGTTTCGTGCCCTGCGGTCTGGGCTTCCTGTTCGGAAATGGGGGACCGATGAGCGCTGTCGGGTACATGGGCGGCTTCTTGGACGTCACGGCATGACCGATGAAGTGACGGAAGAGAACAGCAAGACCTTTGCGGCCCAGAAGGCAGCGGGGGAGGAGCCGCGGCACATCTGGCGCATGGTGGCCATCTGGGCCGTCCTCGCCGTCGTGTGCGATCTGCTCTTCTACTTTCTGGTCGGACCCCACGTGCCTCCGGGGACGATGACCAACTCCGCCGAGGAGAACCAGTTCGACTTCAACGTCCTGCTCCTGATCGCCCTTCCGGTAATGCTGGCCATCTGGGTCTACCTTGCCTACTCCCTAGTGATGTGGCGGTCCTCCCGGTGGGGCGATGCCGAACCGGTGGGCGGGGCCCAGGCACGTACGCGTCTCGGTGTGCAGGTGGGCTGGATCGCCACCACCACCGTGATGGTGCTGGGCCTCTTCCTCTTCGGCACCGTCGAGCTGATCACCAACAACGGGGCGGGAGGGGCGGAAGGTCCCAATCCGATCTGGACACCCACCTCGGCGACCATCCTGCCCGTCCAGGTCATCGGCCAGCAGTGGAAGTGGACCTACCGGTATCCGACCTTCGGCGGGTTCGAGTCTCAACAGCTCATCGTGCCCGACAACACCACGATTGCTTTCCACGTGACGTCCCTCGACGTCATCCACAGCTTCTGGGCCTACCAGTTGAGCATCAAGGCCGACGCCAATCCCCAACAGGACGACGTGGCCTACACCACGACGAAGGAGTTGGGCAGCGTGACCGTACGCTGCAGCGAACTCTGCGGGCTGTGGCACGGGGCCATGTACAACTACGGGAAGGTCGTCCCGAAGGACCAGTTCATGGCGTGGGCCAAGGCCACCCAGGCCGCCAACGCTGCCAATACCAAGTTGCTGCCCCCATTCGCCTACACCTACGTGCCCGACGCCAATGGAGCGGACGGCGGCTTCTACCCGGACAACGTCGACCCCTACAGCAACTCCGAAGTCTATGGAGCGAAGCAGCCGGCGTCATGACCAC